>CASBQE010000263.1 GCA_949127665.1 Synechococcales cyanobacterium PMM_0083 | reverse complement strand
GAGGAAGGTAGCATCGCGCATTTGCTAAAAACGATTCGTTATCCACTGCCGCTACAGGGCGCGATTCAGCTTCATAATTCGGCTCTGGCGATCGCCACCATGCAACTTTTACGAGAGCAAGGCTGGCAAATATCCGATGACGCGATCGCCAATGGCATTGCCAAAACCCAATGGGCAGGGCGCTTGCAGTGGCTAACCTGGAACGGACACAAAATTTTGATTGATGGTGCCCATAATCCCGCTAGCGCCAAGGTGTTGAGAGAGTTTGTAGAGACTTTAAATCCCGCACCCTCTCAGATCCATTGGGTGATGGGAATGCTTTCCACCAAAGATCACGGGGATGTGTTTGAGGAATTGCTGCGATCGCACGACTCGCTTTACCTGGTGCCCGTCCCCGATCACAGCACTGCCAACCCAGCCGAATTAGCGGTTTTAGCCAAAAACATCTGCCCCGAATTAGCCCACTGCCATACTTTTGCCGATGTAGTGGAAGCTCTTGAAACCGCAACCCATAAAGCAGGCGACCCAGATCTCGTAGTTTTGTGTGGCTCTCTCTATTTGTTAGGGCACTTCCTCAAAACCGCAACCCCCGTTCAGCAGTGAATCCAACGCTTTCCCAACAAAGGATGCATTACTTTTATAGGGTCTCGATTGAGTGTTTCGCAGATAACCAATTATATGTACTGAAGCGGCAGTAGCCAGTTTTTGCGAATGGAAAATCAAATCCCGTCGCCTGAGCGCTGTGGGCATTATGCGGAATATCCGTCAATGTTAGGGGATTTATCCATCCCACATCCATCACATCTTCGATCTGGTAGGCTGAAGGCATCGATTGGGCTTAATAGGCTAGGGTGACTTATGACTATCGCGACAAGCCCTTTGGGCAAGCAAGCGAACCAACAAAAGCCACTTAGCTTTGACGAGTTTCTCGTCCATTATGGTGGCGATAACCGCTATGAACTGATTGATGGAGAGGTGTTCGACTTGGAGCCAACAGGTTCTCATGAGGAGGTTTCAGCCTTTATTACCGCCAAAATCTGTGTTCAGATCGACGGAAAGAGCTTACCTTGGTTCGTCCTTCAGCGAGGATTATTGCGTCCTTCTAACGTTGGCATGACAGCATTTCGACCTGATGTGGCAGTTGTTGACCGAGATGAACTGACTAAAGAATTGCTTTGGTCGGATCAGTCCATCCTGACGCTGGGCAGTTCGATTAAATTTGTGGCGGAAGTTGTGAGTAGCAACTGGCAAAATGATTATGCTCGTAAAGTCGAAGACTACGCGGTTTTAGGCATTCCCGAATATTGGATTGCGGATTACGCAGGATTAGGAGGGACTCGACACATTGGGAAACCCAAACAACCCACCCTCTCTATCTGTACGCTAACGAATGGGGAGTATGAAATTCGGCAGTTTCAGGGAAAGCAGAGCGTTGTCTCTCTAACCTTTCCAGATTTAAAACTGACGGCTGAACAGGTGTTGAGGGCTAATAGGTAAAATCGCCCTGATTCGACTATTATCGATGTGAGATTGATCTGTCTCGGTATCGCTGAATGTATTACACCAGTTCAGGGTGACAACGGCTACAGATATTTTAAATCCTCAATTAGTCCCATAAAAAAGTTGGGTGCATCCACTTGAGTGGCAATCCAGGCATTGGCTCCTGCTTTTGCAACCTGTCGATTGTCGATTAAAGTTTGTCCACGAGTCCACAAACCCTGAGTTTCAATCTGCACGGTTGCTCGTCGCCAGAGGAAGGTTTCAGGGTAGAAGAGATAGCCTACGGTGGCGGCATCGTGAATTAAGAATCCGCGATCGCCCTGGGTTTCTCGATAGGTTAAGGCAGTGGAGATCATAAAGCTGCACAAAGCGGCGATGAACTGCGCGATCGCGCTTTCTGGGTTTGCCTGCTGAATCGTGTGCGCCATTGCTTCTGTAAAAATCAGCGATCGCGTCACATCCAACGGCACCATGACGATATCGCTGCGGCTATTTAGCACCACTTGGGCGGCTTCTGGATGGTAGGCAACATTGAACTCAGCGTGGGCGGTGATGTTGCCCGCACAGCCAAACGCACCGCCCATCAACACAATCTCTTTTGCCTGCCGCAAAATGCCGGGGTGCTGGGTTTCTGCGGCTGCCAGATTGGTGAAGGGGGCGATCGCCAAAATAGTGATCGCTCCTGGAGCCGCCAGCAAAGCATCGATGATCACCTGATCGGAATATTTCGCAGTCTCAAACGAGCGATCGCTCTCTGGCAAAGTTTGAGACAAATTGCCCATACCATCGCTGCCATGAATGTGGGCTGCATCGGTGGTTGCGTGAGGCACTGCAACTGCACGACCAATCTCTACGTCATTCAATCCGCCCAAATTCAAAATTTTGCTAGCAGCAGCAAACGTTTGCTCAGCCGCAACATTGCCCTCAGCCGTCGTTATGGCAACCAATTCAGCCAACCCCTGCTTGACTAAGCTAATTAGCCAGAGCAACGCAAAAATATCGTCTCCACCGGGATCAGTATCCAGAATTATTTTGGGAATCAGTTTTTCCAAAATTGTGACTATCTTGCCCTAAAACCGTTGTCCAAAGCCAAACTGAAAGCGCGTGTCGCCTTGCCCACTAAAGCCAAAATCTGCCCGAATGATGCCGAGCGGCGAGTTGACCCGCACCCCTAACCCATAGCCGATTCCTGTACCGGGGGTGCCGCGAACGACACCGGGCTGACCCAGCACGTCTTTATTGCTGCCCAAGTCGGAAGCAAAATCTACAAAAGCAGTGCCACCAATGAATTTGTAAATCGGGAAGCGATATTCAGCGGTGGCTTGAATATAGCTGCGAGGCGTGGCGATCGCGCCTGTATCCCAACCCCGCACTGAGTTTACGCCCCCCAAAATAAAGGCATTGTAGGGCGGCAAATCGCCCACGTTCGTTCCCCCTTGCACATTTAGCGCCACTACTTCTGGCTGGCGTTGGGTAGGCGGAGCATCCTTTTGGTTTGCCGTAATCAACTTCACCGGAAAATATACCGCGTGTTCTGCCTGAAGCTTGGTGCCAAACACCTGCCCGCGCCCTATCGGGAGATATTGCTCGGCGTTGAAGCGGGTGACTGAGCCTTTACCAGGGTTTAAGGGATAATCTCGTAGATCTTGAATGGCGGTAAATGAAAGACTGAATAGATCATCAATTCCCGTGCCGCTGAGACTGAGGGGATTGCCTAAAGCATCGGTGCTAAAAACTTTGCCGCCATCACCCCGAATGCTGACGTTGTTGTAGTTAAACCCAAGATTACCATTCCAACCATTGCCAATTGGGCGTTCCAACCCCACGCCAATCCCTTGTCTGCGCTCCCGAACGCGATCGCCATTAGGCAAATTCACCTCATCCGTAAACACATTTGAAAACCCCTGCTGCCGATAGATACTGGCGTTATAGCCTGGAACATTCGGTTCCGTATCGCGGTAAGGGCTAACAAAGCGTCCATCAAACTGCACATCTCTGGTGCCCACCAACACCGTGCCGCCGAGCCGTTGCCCCAATCCACCAAAGTTAATGTCTTGCACGCCAACCGTGGCATAGAGTCCTAAGGAATCGTTAAAGCCACCGCCAAACCGCAAATCGCGAGGCGCACGCTCCGTCACGTTATAGATCACCGTCACTCGTCGCGCATCGCCTTCAAACGCAACGTTGACCGTTTCAAAAATGCCAAGCTGACCTAAACGCTGCAAATCTTCTTGGGCTACAGTTGCCCGAAACGGTTGCCCCGGCTGTACTTTAATCTGGCGCTGCAAGAAGGCATCTTGGGTGCGACCGCGAATGGGTTGCCCCTTTTCGTCCACAGTCTTGCCATCCCGATTGAGAAAGCGCACCTGAGTTGCGCCGACTACGCCTTCCGCCACTTCGATCGTGATAATGCCATTGCGATCGGGGCGCAACGAAATCACCCGCGCCAGAGTGTACCCATTTTTGGCATACCAAGCGTTGATGTCTTGAGTTGCCTGATTGAGTGCCGTTGGGCTAATGGGCTTGCCAAACTGGTCTCTAAAGATCTCATTTGTTGCGGTGAAGGTGAGCGCTTGGACACTGGGTAAGGCGATCGCCCGCACAATCGTTGGGGTGGCAAAAAAAGTAACGCTCACGCCTTGAGGATTGGGGCTAGTAGAAACCGTTGCCGATGTAAAAAAGCCTGTATTCAGCAACAGCGCCACGTCATTCTGAAGCTGCCCGGAAGTTGCCTGCCCTCCTGGTTTCGTTTGAATTGTCAGCAAACCAAATTCCTGCAAATCTGGGGTAACTCCCGCAATTTGCACATCTGTGACGAATATGGCGAGATCGTTGGGACTTGCCGTATTCGCTGGTGACACGGGACTCTGACCGGGCGGCGGCGGCGGTTCTAGTTTGGGCACTACAACTGGCTGGGGCGACGTGGATAGCGCCGGAGTGGTGGGCAATATCTGGGGTGCGGTTGGCACGGGAACCGGGGCGGTGACGGGCACAACCGTCGTCGGCATCACCCACAGTGGCTCATTTAACGATGTGGGTTGATTGGGCGGCATTGCCGAACTAGACGGGGCAGGCTGCACGAGGCTGGGCGGCGGCGGCGGTTGCACCAAACTAGAGGGCGGGGGCGGCGGCGCAATTTGCGGTTGAGCTAAGGCAACTTCAGACTGGGCGATCGCTGCCAGAACCCCCACCGCGATCGTGGATAATCGTCGCTGCCTGGATACTTTATGAGCCGAAAAAAGTGCGTTCAATGCGTTTCAAAAACCAAACGTGTGGAGAGATGCGATCGCCCTAGTTCCAGCTTTGCAGTCAGCCAAAACCATCCCGGTTGCAAGTACATTCTGCACAGGATTTTAAGAATGGCTAAATTCTTTACAAAAGAATGTGTGATCTTTACGCCACACCCCGCCATGCATCATCTGAACCTTTTTGGGTGTGAACGGGTCTAATAGACGTAACTCCAAATTGGATGGAGGAGTGTTTTGCAGGGGTTAATAGTGTCAACGGCGTTTCACGAAAGCGTGTCCGAAAGTGATGATAGTCATCTCGTGCAGCAAAGCCTTCAGGGTGATACACAAAGCTTTCGGCTGTTATATCGTCGTCATGAAAAGCGGGTCAGAACCATTCTGTATCAGCTATGCGATGTCAACGTGCTGGATGATCTGGTGCAAGATGTTTTTTTGCGCGCTTGGAGAGGGTTACCCAAATTTCGCCAAACTGCCAAGTTTTCGACCTGGCTATATCGGATTGCGTGGAATGTGGCATCAGATTATCGGCAAGCCGCAGCCAGAGGGCGAACTCAACTGCAAGAGCTAACGAAGCAGGCTCCCATGCGGCAAGAATCACCCGATGTGATGCATCTCCACTATCAAGATTTGGTTCAGCGCGGGTTAAACCAACTGAGCGCTGATCACCGAACTGTTTTGGTGTTACACGATTTGGAAGAAGTGCCCCAAAAAGACATTGCTGAGATTTTGGGGATTCCAGTGGGGACGGTGAAATCTCGACTATTCCACGCTCGCGCTGCGGTGCGTAAGTTTCTTGACCATGAAGGAGTTCAGCTATGAGTAGATTTTCAGAAGATGAGTTAAAACTAACGGAGTTTTTAAAGCGGCATCAGCCCGTGGTGCCTGCGGCAAATCCTGACCTAGAAGAGCAATTGATGTCTGCGATCGCGTCTACGCCCCAGCCGCGATTGACTGTCGTTTCTAAGGCACCGGTTCAACGACGGATTCTGTGGGCAGTCCCTTCGGCGATCGCGGCGGGGTTAGTGGCAATGGTCGTCAGCCATCGCACCTTCGCTCCAGTCTCTCAGCCTAGCGCCGCTGAAGTAGCTGAACTGCAAAATTTCATTGAAAGCACTTGGGACGATTCGGTCGCGGAACAATCTGTTTCAGAAGGCGATCTTTTCCCTGTCACCGAAGATTCAACTTTAAACTAGTTTTTGCGTTTTATTGTCCTATGTCTTACCGTTCTGTTCCTGTAATTATTGCGCTGTTGTTGTCCTTGGGGAGCGCGATTGCTCTGCCTATTTCCTCAGCCAGTTGTATGACGCTGGCTCAGGCTGATACTCAATCGCCCCGGCGATCGCGTCTACAAAGAAAAGAAAATTGGCTCCAGGAGCTAAACCTGAACAAAGAGCAAATCCAAAAAATTCAGGCGATCCGTCGGCAATATCAAGACCGTTTGACCCAGCAGCGACAGTCCGTTAAGCAAGCGCAGCAGGCATTAAAAGATCTGATGGCTTCAGGCGATGCGCCCTCTGAGCAAATCCGGCAGAAATTTAATCAAGTCCAAACCATGCAGCAAACGCTGGCGGATACTCGGATGGAGAGTATGTTGGCGATTCGGAATGTGTTGACTGTGGAGCAACGCCAAAAAATGACTGAGTTGATGCAGCAGAGCAAACCCGGACGTGGAAGAGGCATGGGCGCAGATTTGTAGGGAGTTAGGAGCGTCTTAGTTGAACCCTATCGCTGAGAGCATGGTCTAACACTATATATACAGAAGCATTCTTCGCTGGCGGTACTCTAATGAAACTGCGATCGCGCGCTTGGGTTTTGACGGTGGTTTTGTGGGTTGGCATGAGCGTCCCTGTGGATTCAGCCACACCTGCGAATTCTAAAATTATTCATGTTTTGAATCGGTTAAGCTTGGGAATTCGCCCCGGAGATATTCAAAAAGTAGAAGCAATGGGCATCGATCGCTACATTCAGCAGCAGTTAAGTCCAGAATCCATTCCTGAGTCAGCGGCACTCACGCAACAACTTGCCCAACTGAATACCCTAACCATGAGTCCGGTGGCACTGGCACAACAGTTTCGACCCGTGGGTCAAGGTCAAGGGAAACAAGCGCAACAGAAACCCAATCAGCAGTTTGCTAGAACCACTATGCAGCAGGCGGTAGAAGCACGGTTACTGCGGGCAACAGAGAGCGATCGCCAACTGCAAGAAAGCATGGTGGACTTTTGGTTTAACCACTTTAATGTGTTCTCCGGCAAAGGACTCACCCGCGTCTGGGTCGGTGCTTACGAGCAGGAAGCCATTCGTCCCCACACGATGGGTCGCTTTCGCGATTTGCTAGAAGCCACGGCGCGTCATCCTGCCATGTTGTTTTATTTAGATAACTGGCAAAATACTGACCCAAAAAGTCCTGGGGCACGCGGTAGATTTCAAGGTTTGAACGAAAACTACGCCCGCGAATTACTGGAACTGCATACCCTGGGTGTAGATGGCGGCTACACTCAGCAGGATGTGATTGCGTTGGCAAAAATTCTGACGGGATGGGGCTTTCGCCGTACCGTTCAACCCGTAGCCCAGGCAACAGACAACGATAATGGCTTCTACTTTGATGCCAAACGGCACGACTTTAGCGACAAAGTATTTCTAGGACGGACGATCAAAGGCAGCGGTATTGCCGAGGTTGAGCAAGCGTTTGACATTTTGGCGAAACATCCTGCCACCGCTCGCCGGGTCAGCTATAAATTGGCACAGTACTTTGTTGCCGATCAACCGCCAAAAGCATTGTTAGACCAGATGGCTCAGCGGTTTACGGCAACCGATGGCAACATTCGCGAAGTGTTAAGCACCTTGTTTCGCAGCGCGGAATTTATGGATAGCAAGCACTACAACGCTAAGTTCAAAACGCCCTATCAGTATGTGGTGTCGGCTTACCGGGCAACAGGCAGTGAAATGAGCAGCCCTGTGGTTGTGCAAAACGTGCTGCAACAATTGGGAATGCCGCTGTTTGGTTGCCAAACTCCCGATGGCTATAAAAATACGCAAGCAGCATGGCTAAACCCTGACGGCATGACTCGCCGCCTCAGCTTTGCTACCACTTTTAGCAAGTTACCATCCCAGTCAGTCAATGCAATTCAGCTAGCCCAAACAGTCGGCGATCGCTTTTCTAGCCAAACCCAACAGGCGATCGCATCCAGCCCGCCCCAACTCCGCACCGCCATCATTCTCGGCAGCCCAGAATTCATGCGCCGATAAAGGAACGTGTGAAATACAAGGTGCGGAGTGTAAACAAAGCCCCAACTCAAAACTCAAAACTTAAAACTCAAAACCCCTCACTTCCCCTCACTCCTATGCACCGTCGCCAATTTATTCAACACGCTGGTCTTGTCACGGCTTCCTCCTTAGTCGCAGTGGGTGGTCATGGTTGGTTTGCCAAAACCAATGCCCAAACTGCCAACCCAAAGCGATTGATTGTCGTCTTCCTGCGGGGAGCCGCCGATGGATTGAATATTGTGGTTCCCTATAAAGAGGCGGCATATTATGAGAACCGTCCTAAAATCGCCATTCCCCAACCTGGAAAGGCGGGAGGAGCGCTGGATCTGGATGGACAATTTGGCTTGCATCCAGCCTTAACCGACCTGATGCCATTGTGGAACGCGAAGCAACTGGCGTTTGTGCCTGCCTGTGGATCGCCTGATGCAACGCGATCGCACTTCGACGCACAAGACTATATGGAAAGCGGCACTCCTGGCACAAAATCGACTCAAGAAGGCTGGATGAATCGCCTACTGGCAAGCCTGAATACGGGACGCAACCCCATCCAGGCGATCAATGTGGGCAATACGACTCCTCGGATTTTGACGGGTAAAATGCCTGTGGCAACCCTAGCATCGGGTCGTACTGCCGATAACCCCCTACCGATCGATCGCCCGCAAGTCGCTGCTGCCTTCGATCGCCTCTATGATCGCAATGACACACTGGGACAAGTCTATAAAGAGTCGCGGGAAGCACGTCAAGCGTTGATGAGTGACCTTGCAACTGAGATGAAAGCGGCAAACAATGGCGCTCAGTCTGCCAATGGCTTTGTGCGCGATGCTCAGCGACTTGCCAAAATCATGGTGCGAGATAACCGAGTGCAACTCGCCTTTCTGGCGATCGGTGGCTGGGATACGCACGTCAATCAAGGAGCTAGCCAAGGACAATTTGCCCGTAATTTGCAGCAGTTGGGCAAAGGCTTAATCGCTCTCCAACAAGGTTTGGGTGCTGGATTCAACGACACTACCATTCTCGTCATGTCTGAATTTGGGCGCACGGTTAAGGAAAACGGCAATGGCGGCACCGATCACGGACATGGCAATGTCATGTGGGCAATGGGCGGCAAAGTGCGCGGCGGCATCTATGGCAACTGGCGCGGGTTGGCGGCAAATCAGCTTTATCAGGGGCGCGATGTGCCGGTGACAACGGATTTTCGCGATGTGGTTAGCAGTGTGTTAACGCGTTATGTTGGGCTGACCGATTCAAAGTTGAATCAGGTATTTCCGAACTACAAGCCGAAGCAAACCGTTAACCTAGTTTAGATGGCGCTTTAGCGTCAATCCGAGCTACAACAGGACAGGTATTGTTCTCTGTTTTTTCATGGATGACGATCGCATCGGAAGTTTACTCGTTAACCGCTATCTGCTGCTTGAAAAAATCGGTCAAGGTGCAATGGGGCAGGTGTATCGCGCCCTAGATACCCGGTTGGGCAGTATTGTTGCAGTTAAGTTTTTGGCGCAAACATTGAAAAGCCCAGAGATATGCGATCGCTTTGCCCTAGAAGCCAGAGCCAGCGCCCAGCTAAACAGCAATTTCATGGTGAATGTTATGGATTACGGGGTAGATGAACGGGATACTCCCTTTCATGTGATGGAATATCTAGAAGGACAAAGCTTAGATTAGATTAGATTAGATAGCGCTTTAGCGTCAATCCAAGCTACAACAGGACAGGTATTGTTCTCTGTTTTTTCATGGATGACGATCGCATCGGAAGTTTACTTGTTAACCGCTATCTGCTGCTTGAAAAAATCGGTCAAGGTGCAATGGGGCAAGTGTATCGCGCTCTAGATACCCGGTTGGGCAGCATTGTTGCAGTTAAGTTTTTAGAACACACCCTAAAAAGCCCGGAGATGTGCGATCGCTTTGCCCTAGAAGCCAGAGCCAGCGCCCAGCTAAACAGCAATTTCATTGTGAATGTCACGGATTATGGCGTGGATGAACAGGGTATCCCCTTTTACGTAATGGAATATCTAGAGGGGCAAAACCTGAAAGAGGTGATGCAGGGTCAGCCTTTGCCCCTTGCTCGTTTTTTCAACCTGAGTCAACAAATTTGTTTAGGTTTGCAGTGCGCCCATCAAGGGATTCGGCTAGGAGGCAGCGATCGCCTGTATCCGGTGATTCACTGCGACATCAAGCCCAGTAATATTTTCGTGATTCCAGATGCCTTGCTCGGCGAACGCGCAAAAATTTTGGATTTTGGCATTGCGAAGGTAATGACCGGAGAAGCTGAAACGGATAGGTTTGGCGGTGGCACCCCTCAATACTGCGCACCGGAACAATGGCAAGGACAGCAGGAACTTGACCCGCGATCGGATATCTACAGTTTTGGTACGGTCATGTTTCAGATGATCACTGGACGATTGCCGCTGCGACCTAGAACCTCAAATTCTTTCGATTGGCTTCGTGCCCATTGTGAGCAGATGCCCGCTAGATTTTCTGAGGTTTCGTCTGATTTGAATTTACCAAATGCCTTGGAAACTTTGGTGTTAAATTGTTTGGAAAAATCATCACAAAATCGTCCTGGCTCAGTTGAGGAAATTTTGCAGGCTTTGAAAACCATCGGACAACCCTATGGAACCTATCAGCCAACCCATGCCGTCGCGCCAGCCACCAAAACGCTGCCCGTAGATCGCGAGGCAACTGCCGCTAAACTACGTCAGGCGAATCCTCTCCCCATGTTTCCAAAGGAGACTTCCCTACAAAGAGTTTTGGTTAAACCCCTTTCGATTGACCAAGAAACGCTGGCGATCGTGGGCAAAGTTCTCCCTGAAGGGCTAATCCGCAGGCTGCAAATTCACCGACTTTACAACGTAATAGAGCCAGTCTTTTTCCACATCCCTTATTCCTATCCAGTGTTGCTTTGGCAAACTGTCGCTTATACGGCGGGGTTTAAATTCCTTTGGATTCCTTATTACCTCGATTTGAAGAAGGCTGAGGATCTAGAACTTATTCGCTTGTTGTGCCAAAAAGAGCGCTATCAGTTGATGCTGTTCGATCGCGAAGAACCCCATTGGTGCTCCTACAGCACTTCTATCACAATTACACCTGAACGAAGGCGGGAACTACAGCAATGGGCGATCGCCGCTCAGTCCCAAGTTATGGTGGGGTCGCCCCAAGAAAGCAAACGGCGATTAGAAAAAGAATTCCAACGATTGCAGCCCATGATTGAACAGCAACTTAAAGGCAGAAAGCCTTAGGGTTATGCTTATGTTGGTTGCTTTACTTGTAGATTGGGCTGGATGATATTCACTTGCAGGATCAATTGCTGTTTAGCTTTTAAACTTCAATACGCGGTGCCTTGCACAACAACGGGTTAACAATCTATGTTTTCATGAGATGCTTTAGCGATCGCTAAACGCACTGTTACAGCAGGTGTCACGGGGCAGGTTCTAAGGGCAAAGAGGTGTGTGTATAGGTTTACGCCCTATTGCTTGTCCTAACCATTCGAGGTACTGCTATATTTGTCTTTGACCATTTTCATCGTTATGCAAAACACGGCTGAGTTTTATTGTGCCTATTGTGGTGAACCCAATACAACCTTTGTTGATCTCAGCGGAGGAATGCAGCAGGCTTACATTGAAGATTGTCAGGTATGCTGCCGTCCAAATCATCTTTATGTCCGCATTGATGAGGATACCCTCGATATTGAAATTGACTCCGAATACAATGGTTAAGCTTAGTTTGGCAAATTAACAAGTCCCTTTAAACTGTGAATGCCTCGTAAGATTACGAGGCATCAACGTATTCACAAGATTCGTATTCACAGGATTCAGACACAAAGCAACTAGCGAAAGTTAACTCAAGCCAATGTAGGTAGCTTCAACTTCTAGTTGACGAAGCAAGTTTTCATCTCCACTAGCTCTGGCAACTTCTAGACGGCGCTGCAGGTTTTTGTGCAGGGTAACACGATGAGCTTCTGCTGCTTTTGTTGCCTTTTCCTGACGTTTTTTGTTCAACATGGACATTCTCTTTTAATCATTCATGAGTATGTCTTAATTATAGTATTAGGAAAGCTGAACGGTAGTGTCTGTTACCAAAATTTCATGATCTCCGTAAATGATGGGTCAATTATCACGTTGTTAAGCGACTTTGGGCTGAGCGATTCCTATGTAAGTGTGATGAAAGGAGCGATCGCGCAGATCAACCCAACCATAATGCTGATCGATATTACTCATCAGATTCCACCCCAAGATATTGGCTCAGGCAGATTTGCTCTGATGACAGCCTTTCCCTATTTTCCACTAGGAACCGTTCATGTAGCGGTCGTTGATCCCGGTGTGGGCGGCAAACGTCGCGCTGTGGGAATCGCCATTAGCACTCCGTTTGGGGAGCCGATGGGATTTTTGGTCGGTCCTGACAATGGTATTTTTAGCGGCGTGTTAGATCAATTTTCAGCCTATACCGCCGTCGAATTAACCAATGCTGAATTTTGGCGCACGGATGAACCTAGCAGCACTTTTCATGGACGAGATATTTTTGCTCCAGTCGGCGCACATCTTGCCAGTGGTGTACCGTTGGCGGAACTGGGTGTTGCGATCGCTCCCGAAAGTCTTGTGCAGTTTGCATTGCCGCCCTGTTTTCAAGTAGAAACCACAATTTATGGCTGCATCCAAGCCATTGATCACTTTGGCAACCTGATTACCAACATCCCCGGCACTAGCTTATTTCAGCCCTGGTCGGTGATGGTCGGCACCACAAATATCCTCGCCGCTTTCACCTACAGCGATCGCCTAGCCGGAGAACTTATCAGCCTCATCGGTAGTCACGGTTGGTTAGAAATCGCCATCAACAGCGGCAGCGCTCAAACTCTGTTGAACTTAAAAATTGGAGATCCCATAAAAGTGAAGTTAGATAAAATTGAGTCAAGTATGAAGTGCGAATGACGAATTCCGAAGGTCAGGTGTCAGATGAAATTATCAGCTAGCTGTCTCTTCACTCGCCACTCGCCATTCAATCCCTAAACCCTAACTCCCAGCCCCTACTGCTTATGCTTTCTTCTACCGATCCCGTTGTTTATCAAGGACAGTTTGGTAATTTTACTATCTTAGAGAGCGATCGCCGGGAGGTGGTTCTCTATCGGGGTGGGCTGATGCTGGCGGCAGTGTGTTTTGCGATCGCGACCGGGCTAGTCCTTTGGCAAGGCAATAATCTCACCAGTTTGCATTGGGTGAGTGGGTTATATTCGATTTTTTGCCTTGGGTTGGGTGTTAGCTTGTGGATGATTCACATTTATCTCAAACCGCTCCATCAGGCGCTACAGGCATTTTGGCTGGTGGGTGTGGTGGCATCTGTGGCGATCGCCCACGGCAGTTCAGAACCTTTTGCGCTCACTGTTTATAACTATCCGCTGACTATTTTGGGCGTAGGATTTATTTTTGCGGCGCTCACAGGGATTTTCTTCAAAGAAGCAGTCTGCTTTAACCGATTAGAAGCCAAAGTGTTAACGCCGCTAGTGCCCCTTTTGTTGTTGGGTCATTTGTTTAGTTGGCTGTCGCCTGCGGTTGAGCAAGGCTTATTGGTTGTTTGGGCGATCTTGTTCAGCATATTTGCTTTCCGTAAGGTGATTCAACCAATCCCGCCGGATATTGGCGATAAAAGCGTGTTTGTTTATCTCAAGTCAGGCGCTCAAAAGCAATTGTAGACGCAATCAAAATGGCAATTCGATCGAAAGGCATTGTGCCACAGTTTGACAGTGCTTCAGATTTTTCTGAGGGATTGGCTTTAGTCAGTGTTGGAAACAAGTATGGATATATTAATAAGACCGGAAAAATAGTGATTAAAGCGACCGAAGACATGAGTGCCCTAGCTCCTTTTTCTCAAGGATTGGCGATCGTGCGAGTTGGCTCCGTTTACGGTTGCTTAAATACTAAAGGGGAACTGCTTGAAAATGTTTACTTTGACAAAATTTCCAACTTTTCTGAAGGTTTAGCAGCGGTGCAAATCGAAAGTAAATATGGTTATATTAACAAGTCCGGTCAAGTGGTGATTGCCCCTCAATTTGCCTTAGTCGATCGCTTTTCTGAAAAATTGGCGGCTGTTAAAATAAGCGATAAATATGGCTATATTGATCCAACTGGAACGATTGCGATCGCGCCTCAATATGAAGATGCTTGGAAGTTTTCTGAAGGGTTTGCACCCGTGCGAGTGGGGAAGCGATGGGGCTATTTAAGTAAATCTAAGGCAGTGAATATCCAGCCTATTTATGATGGCGCATTTGATTTTTCTGGGTCTTTAGCACGAGTGCGAATGGGCGATCGCTGGGGCTATATTAATCACCAAGGCTCTCCTGTCATTGCCCTCCAATTCAGCTTTGCCTCTGATTTTTCACAAGGCTTAGCAGCAGTTCAAATTAAGCAAAAGTGGGGCTACATTAATTCCACAGGAAAGGTTGTGATCGCCCCAAAATTTGAAATCGCTGCCAACTTTTCCCAAGGCTTAGCAGCCGTTCAAATAGATGGGAAATGGGGATATATTAACCCTGATGGCACCCTAGTCGTAAAATCTAAATTTGATAATGCGGGTCTTTTTTCCGAAGGATTAGCCCGTGTTCAAATTGACGATAAATGGGGCTACATCAGTCGAACTGACATCCTTGAAGGGTAGGCAACAGAAATTCTGGATGATGGCATCGCATCTTATGGAGTAATTGGCTATTTTTTGGGATTTGATATTTCTTTTTGCTCTGCTCGATTTTCCAGCCGCCAGAACCAAGCCATTAATGCTACCACCCCCACCTGCACAGCAAGATTCAACCCGGTGTTTTCCACTCCTCGACCTGCAAGTAGTTGAATCACAAAAATGAATCCACCGATCGCACCAGAAGCCGCACAGGACGCATAAAAAAATCTCCGCAATCCTCGATAGGGCGCAGCCGCTTCTGCTCGCAAATGGGCATATTTTTCTGGGTCGGTCTGCTGCAATTTTTTTGCTGAGACTGGTTTGGGCTGCTGAGATTTCATTGCTTCATTGGCTGAATTATCTGCCATATTCATCTACTTATCGGGTTTATGACTCATCGTGACATAGAAAAGAACAGCACTTCAACTCTTCTGTAGTGAACTACGATTTTTGCAGCTTATAGTATTGAGAGAAGTGCGATGTTAAAAAGCACCAGTTTTGGTTGCGGCGAGCGATCGCATTTGTTGGAAAATGCAATGTCTCTAGGAAATTTAGTATGAGCTTCATCGGAAACATTATTTGGCTAATTTTTGGTGGATTTATGAGTGGTATTGGCTACATCATCGGTGGAATAGGAATTTGCGCCACCATCATAGGCATACCCTTTGGCATCAAAGCCATTAACCTGGGAATTGCAACTTTCACCCCGTTTGGCAAAGAAGTTGTTGTAAAACCACAAGCTGATAGCCTTTTGGCAATCCTGTTCAACCTAATTTGGATTGTGCTGTTTGGGTGGGGCATTGCTCTATCTCACCTAATTTGGGGCATAATTCTCGCCATAACCATTGTTGGATTACCATTTGCTAAACAACACTTCAAACTTATGATTCTGGCGCTTCTGCCTTTTGGTCGAGATTTTGCTTAAATCCTTAACTGAGATCTTGCACCAGACTCAACAAGGGGTTGCCAAAGGAGCAAAAAGCTGAAAGAAAGGGCGTAAGAAAAACAATTGGACGGTTATGGAAACCATCGTTGAACCCGCCCAAGGG
>CASBQE010000262.1 GCA_949127665.1 Synechococcales cyanobacterium PMM_0083 | reverse complement strand
AGTTCTTGATAAAAGTTAGACAGTTGGTTAAAAACTTGACGTGCTTCCTGAAACTTTTTCAGCGCTAGAGGATAATTTTGGGAAGAAACGGCACTGTTGGCTTCTTGCATCAGCTTTGTGCCGCCTTGCAAGCTGAGAATCCCAGTTTCTTGGCTGGTAGGGCTGACAACGTTGGGAGCATTGGGATCAATGGGTTTTGCCTGGTTTGGACCCTTTGGCAATTCCTGCGCCGATAAAGTTTCGGGCTTGAAGACGCTGGAAGCAACCAGAATCGACAAGGATGCCAAACTAGCAATATGAAGGAAACGACGCATTCCAGAAGATTTCATGAGGCAACGTTGTTAAAGGAAATGGGAACTAATTGAACTTATGTATATTACCACTGCAACTTGTCATGCGTCGAAGTACCTAATTGTTCTTGGTGAAGATAAAGTGGCTAATAGATACTTTGACCGTTAAGTGAAAGTTCAGTTTGAGAAACACTTGGAGTAGGGTGGAGATGCGATCGCCCCTTTCCTAAACGATCGCTCTAACGAGAGCTGAGCTTATCAGAAATTTTAGCAACTGTTTTGAGGTGCCACAATGACAAACCAAACTCCTGCACAACCTGACCCGACTCCGCATAACCAGTCCATGCCAGAGACGAGTGTGGGCAAGGTGCTTCAGCGGGGCGGGGAGGAACTGCTGATTGAAAAAGTCAGCGATCGCTTTACGGTGCAGGGGGCGGATCAGTCAGCCATGGTGGATTTAGTTAAGCCGCTGCCTGCTGAATTAAGCACGGAACAGACCCCTCAGCAGCTAACAGAAATTGTGGTGGAGCCAGGTCAGCGCGATCAGGTGATGCAGCAGGTGCGTGAGTCAAATCAAGTGGATTACGCCAGCCATGTGTATCAATTTAAAGATAATCCATCGTCGCGAGTGTACATGACGGATCAAATCACGGTGCAGTTTGCGCCACAGGTTAGCCCAGAGGCGATCGCCAAAATTTCGACTGAGCTTGGGTTGCAGCAGGTTAAACCGGTGATAGGCATTCCCAATACGTTTGTCTTTCAAGTTACCGCTGCGGCGCAAGAAAACCCGGTGAAGCTGACTAATCACCTAATGCAGCGATCGGAGGTGTTGGTTGCTGAGCCAAATATTGTGGTTAAGTCGCAGTCTCTCTACCGTCCAAAAGATCCGATCTACCCTAAACAATGGCATTTGAATCATAGTGGTGGCGCTGACCTGGCACCCAACTCTCACATTTTTGCAGAACAAGCCTGGGATTTAACTAGAGGAGTGCGATCGGTGGTAGTCGCTATTATGGATGATTCTGTTGACCTGAACCATCCCGACTTTCAAGGTGTGGGTAAAATCGTTGCGCCACGCGATTTTAAGGACAATGATTTTTTGCCTATGCCCGGTGAACCGGACGATGATCATGGGACGGCTTGTGCTGGCGTTTCGGTTGCCGAAGAAAACGGAAAAGGGGCGGTAGGCGTTGCTCCAGGCTGTGCCCTGATGCCGCTCCGCACGAGTGGCTTTTTGGATGATGAATCCGTCGAAGCTTTATTTGATTGGGCAATGACCAAGGGAGCTTCAGTCATTTCTTGCAGTTGGGGACCTTCAGCGGTGTATTTTCCGTTATCGCTACGGCAGCGAAATGCCCTATCTCGTGCGGCTAGCGAAGGGCGCAATGGCAAAGGCTGCGTGATTGTGTTTGCTTCTGGCAACGCCAATCGCCCCGTCAATGGCGCGGTGACGGAACAGGGATGGCCCAACAACGCTTTGAAGGGATCAACCGATTGGCTAACCGGATTTGCCGTGCATCCCGATGTAATTGCGGTGGCGGCTTCCACCAGCCTCAATCGCAAAGCTGCCTATAGCAACTGGGGCAAGGAGATTTCGGTGTGTGCCCCTAGCAACAATGCGCCTCCTGGCTTTGGGTTGCAAGGGGTGGGCTATGTCTACACGCCGCCCCCTGTGCGTGAAGAGTTATTGGGTCTGGGTGTGGTCACCACCGATCGCTTGGGGCAACCAGGTTACGACCCCACTGACTTCACTTCAGATTTTGGCGGCACTTCTAGCGCTTGTCCAGTCGTGGCGGGGGTGGCGGCGCTCGTGCTATCTGCCAATCCAGATCTGACGGCGATGGAAGTCAAGCAAGTGTTGCAGCAAAACGCGGATAAAATCGTCGATCCAAACCCAGATCCGCAGTTTGGGTTTCGCAAGGGCACCTATGAAGCGGGAGGGCGCTGTGACTGGTTTGGCTACGGTAAGGTGAATGCATTCAAAGCAACACAGGCAGCAGTGCAGCGAAGGGTTCCGGCGATCGCGCCTTCTCGTCAAATTCAGCTATCCAACTCCGCGAGTCTGGCAATTCCCGATAACAACTCTCAGGGCGTAACCAGTCCAATTCAGGTTGCGGAAACTGGCATCGTTCGCACCATTCAAATCAACCTAGAAGTAGAACATAGCTTTTTAGGCGACCTGGAAATCAGCTTAGTTGCTCCTTCCCAACAAACGGTGCTGCTGCAAGCTCGTACCTTAGGACGCAGAACGACTTGGCAAGCAACCTATTCTCCCCAATCGACTCCGGCGCTGGCTCGATGTTTGGGGCAATCTGCCCAAGGCACTTGGCAGCTTAAAGTAGTGGATGCTGCTTTGGGAGACACTGGAACCCTGAAAAACTGGCAGTTAACGCTAGGGTTGTGAAAAGGGTGACAACTGCAAAAATTACTAATGCGCTCAATCGTTTAAGGCTAATGCTTCCATTGCAGCTTGGAGATCGCCAGAGAGGCGCTTAGCGTTTTGTTTATGAGAACCCTGGCAATAGTCGGAAACGTGGAGCGGCGCACCGATCTCAACGCGAACCCGGCTGCGCCAAGGCACCAGGGAACTGCTGTAACAAATGCTAATGGGCACTACTTGAATCCCAAGACTGGCGTGGTTAGCTTCTGTTTGAATGGCTAACCGCGCCAACCCTGGTTTCAGGGCTTGGACATGGGATTCTCGAAAAATATTACCTTCAGGAAAAATGACTAAAGTTTCACCCGATTCTAGTATATCCACGCCATGCCGCAGACTCGCGATCGCCGGACGGTCGGTATTGACGGGAAACCCACCCATCCGCTGAATGAACCAGCCTTGCAACCCGGTTACTTCATTCGCCGACACCATAAAGCGCAAGTGTCGTCCAGTGATGTCATGACCTGCGGCATAGGGCAACGTCATCGCATCCCATCGCGATCGATGAGTGGGAGCCAAAATCACTGGTCCCGTAGCGGGTAAATGCTCCCGACCAATCACTTCAATCTGTTTGAAGTAAATGGGCAATACAAAATAGCGTCCCAATGGATAAAACAACGCCATTAACCAGCCCAACACTCGCGAAGGAGCAGGTGGAGCAGCTTTCTTAGTAGGCAGTGAATCACTAGGCTCTGACGATTGAACGGATAAATCAGTCCGTTCAAACAATTCAGTTTTTTTTTCGTCGTCAACAGGGAAAACAGACTTAAAAAGCGATTCAGACGAGGACAGGGAGTTAAGCGATCGCATGATGCTAATAAAAAGCGGTTAGATGCAGAGAAAAATGGATATTTTTACCGTATATGCCCTTAAATCAACTGTCTTCATACGTGGGACAGTTTGAGTGGTGTCATGTGACAGATCCCACCTTTATTAAGAACGATGATCAGCAAACCACGATTGCAATTGCTGACGACACGAATATTCTAAGATACCACCAATTACCGGAAAGCGATGATTTGAGCAAGCACTATCAGGCAGATTCAACACGCTGCGAATGGCTCCAGCCTTGGGATCGTCTGCGCCATATACGAGCAGTCCCAGCCGCGCTAACACCAACGCACCCGCACACATCGGGCAAGGTTCTAGAGTGACATAAAGCCTACAGCCATCTAAACGCCAAGTATTTAAGGCGTTTCCAGCGGCGCGAAGGGCAAGCACTTCAGCGTGGGCAGTCGGATCGTGATCCCGCTCTCGGCGATTTTCCGCCTCAGCGATCGCATTTCCCTGGGCATCGACAATCACTGCACCCACCGGAACATCACCCGCTTTTCCGGCGGCATCAGCCAGCGCGATCGCCCGCTCCATCCAGCGGCAGTGTATTTGATACTCTGGGTCATCCAATAAATACTTCACGTTGATTATGCAGACTGAAGCAATGGATCAAGCTGCCCTTGAGCATCTAAAGCGTAGATATCATCACAGCCGCCGATATGCTGATCGTTGATAAAAACTTGGGGCACACTGCGACGACCCTGCGATCGCTCTGCCATCGCTGCCCGTGCTGTTTCATCTCCATCAATTTTGTACTCGGTGTAATTCACGCCTTTCCACCACAACAGCAGCTTGGCGCGAATGCAAAATGGGCAGGTTTGCCAGGTGTAGATCTCTACGTTAGCATGGATTTTTTCTGGATGACGACCGAGCAAGGAGTTAAGGAGTTTCATGGCAAATTCCAAGAAGCGAATGGTGAGTTACGAATTATGAATGGTGAGTTTTGTACCCTACACTCATTGTCTTACTGTTCTATGGCTATTTTGGGCGTTTTCAAAAAGTGTTGGAATTGGTAAAGGTTTGATTGCATACGGAGCAGCGATCGCACTTTTGTCCAACTTCTAGCAATGCACCGAGTGAACGAAAAAAAGCGCGGTCAAGCAGCACAAGGGTTCTTGTACCAGAAATCGTGCCACCGACTGGAGCCACTCAAGTAGCAAGCACGTAAACTCATCACCGATTGAGCGCCCCGCTTCGACCAAAACATCCCGGAGTGTTTAAGTCGTTGGGTGACAATGCGGCGATTGGAACTTTCCACCACGCCAGAGCCAATCATCAACCCCAGTTGGAGATAGCGCTGGTAATCAATGCGGGTTTGATTGTGGTGGAGGTACCTGAGCAAACTGCCCACGGCTTGTTGGAGCTGGGGGGAACCTGGGGGAAGCCGTTCAACGGCTGCAACGACTTGCTGCGATTGGGACTGTTTAAGCAACTGCTGCTGGGTTTCGACCCATTGCTGTTGTTGGGCTTGTTGGTTGACAAAGGCAGCACGGGCTACCTCCCAGAGATATTCT
>CASBQE010000261.1 GCA_949127665.1 Synechococcales cyanobacterium PMM_0083 | reverse complement strand
ATCAGTTCCAACACCTGCACTTCTCGTTTGGTCAACGGCTCAACCTCAACAGGCTCAAAAGACTGAGGGACTGGTAAATTTGCAATGTGTTTGGTAGAACTGAGTGCAGCGCTTGGTGCATAATTTATTTCTTGAGAGCTGATTAATTGAGTCGGGCGTTGATTTGCCAGGTTGACTTGATATTGCCGCAACACAATCTTGGCGATCGCCGGATCAATCCAATGGTTCCCTTCATAGGTTTGCTCCAATGCCATGGCAATCAGTCCAATCGAATTATCCTTCATGCAATAAGAATCGGCTCCAGCATCAAACGCAGACAGTACATACGCCTCTTCTACACTCACTGTCAGCACCATGACTCTAACTTGGGGATACTGGCGTTTGAGCTGCTGGGTCACATCGATCCCGCTCATTCCTGGCAAACCCAAGTCTACAATCGCTACATCTGGCTGCTGTCTCTTGATTAATGCCAACCCTTTCTCACCCGTCTCCGCTTCGCCAATCACTTCAAGTCTAGGACTATACTTTGGGAGTCCGACCATTAAGCCAAACCTGGCAAGTTCTTGATCTTCAATCAAAATAATCTGGATTTTTTGCTCTGTCATGATTTCACCGTAGGATTGTTCTTTGCCGGTGGACTGGTTGATTGCACCCATGATTCAATCCGCAAGATTTCCTGGCGACACTTTTCTAGCAACACCCGTCCTCTGACAAAAATTGGACGGGGCTGTTTTGCTAACACTTCAAGTTGGGCGGTTAGTCGGGTTAAAGAGGCACTTTTGACGACCACACAAGCTCCGCGAAACCGATGGCTGAACCGGGCAACAGTCTGCCAATCGCGCTGTGTTAGGGCACGATCCAGAACAGCCACTTCCTGCCGAGCAATTCTGACAAACTTTTGCACAATCAGCAGCACGGTTCCCCGCTCCTGAAAAGATTCCAGCAACTGCCCAACATCAATTGGCAAAGACACATCATGGTGCAGGGGTGCAGTTGCATGTCTGCTCCATCGTTGCAGCATCTGACTCAGTTCCACTTGGGAGACTGGCTTGCTGAGATAATCATTCATGCCTGCATCCAGGCAACGCTGGCGTTCTTCAGACAGGGCATGAGCAGTCAAGGCAATGATAGGAAGAGAGGCATAGGCAACGCTACGGCGAATGATGCGAGTCGTACTGTAGCCATCTAATTCGGGCATCTGACAGTCCATCAGCACCAGATCAAAGCGATTCTGGCTGAGCTTTTGCAAAGCTTCTCGTCCTGTATTGGCAGCTTCAGATCGATGCCCCAATCGCTGCAAGTGATGCTGCATGACAAACTGATTGATGGCATTGTCTTCAACTAACAAGATCATCAATGGTTGAAACTCTCTATTCATGAGCGCGATCGCCTCAACGGGAGCTTCCGGCTCTGCTTGCCCGACCTCAAATCGAGCTGTGAACCAAAAGGAGGAACCCTTACCCGGTATGCTCTTGAAGTCAATCCGTCCCTCCATTTGCTTGACCAGTTGTTTGGAAATCGCCAGTCCAAGTCCAGTACCTTCGTGCTGACGGGTGAAGGAAGCATCCACTTGAGAGAATGCTTGAAACAGTTTGGCATGGTTTCGCTGGGCAATCCCAATGCCAGTATCGGTCACTTCAAATCGCAGAACAGCCGTTTCCTGGGTGGTGTCGGCACTGACAATCAGGTTAACTTTTCCCCGCAATGGGGTGAACTTAACGGCATTGCCCATCAAGTTGAATAGCACCTGCTTCAATCGATAAATATCTCCCCGCAACCGATTGGGAACCGTTCCTTTGGCATGAACGGTCAACTCAATCAGTTTCTCGAATGCCTGGTGTTCCAGCACCTGGGTAACTTCATCAACACATCGATCCAGGTCAAACCAGTGATACTCCAGATCAAGTTTGCCTGCCTCCAGTTTAGAGAAATCCAAAACGTCATTGATCACCTTCAGCAAGTGCTGGGAATTGGAATGAATGATTTGAACGAATTGGCGCTGTTCGGGGGGCAACCCGTCGCCTAGCAGGAGTTCTGCACTGCCTAACACTCCCACCATTGGAGTCCGAATTTCATGGCTCATGTTGGCGAGAAACTGGGATTTAAGCCGAGCAGTTTCTAGAGCAGTTTCACGCGCCTCTACCAATTGGTCAATCGGTTGTATGAACAGAACGCTACCGCCCATTTGTCCATCTTGAACCCAGGGTTGCATCGTCCATTTCAGCCAGTGATTTGTGCCATTGTCCAAAAGGATTGGGTCTTCAGCACAGTGCGTTGTTTTGCCTCGAATGCCTTGCTCATGCGCGTCTTTCCAGTGATAAGGCACACACGACGGACTGTAACCAATCGATTCTCCCAAGAATTTCACCTCTGCCAGCCAGCATTCACTGTGAATAAGGGTGTATCCTTCGCGATCAAAGAATGCCATCGCTACAGGTGCATGATGAATCAGCGCCTGTAGCCGCTCTCGCTCTTGCAGCAAGGTCGCAGAGTACCGGAGTTGGCGGTACCAGCTAACCACAGCAGCAACGAGCAAGCCGCCAATGATTACTGCCACCACCACCTTCAGTAGCAATGGATTAAATCCGGCGATCGATTGTGGAGCCTGAGTTAGTGATGGTTCCCGTGCCAGGAAGTAACGATTAATTGTCACAATTCCAGCGGCGATCGCGATCGCAACACTAACCATTCCAATGATTTGCTGCTTTGTCAGCCCTTTTTGCTGTTTTTTCACCTGTTTTAGATCAAAAAATCCCCTAACCATCAATGCCTCGATAATCTACTTAGCTTCAGACGCAGATCAGGTCAATAAAGTTACCGAGCCATTCGTCTTAAATTGCTTTTAATCAGAAGTCGCTACTGTAGCAAGTTAAAGTTGTAGATCGCATTGGAAGATAGCAAAATCCCCCACATGGCTGATTTGACTAACTAACCCTGTTCAGTCGATTCTCTACCAGATGGGGGAGAAAGACACGTAGTTTTAGCGGCACATGCTTGTAAAAAATGCCAACCCTGACCTTTACTGGAGGGTTGGCATTCCATTACTCGTCGTCTAAATCTTCATCAAAGTCGAACTCATCGTCATCCGAGACAACCGCCTCTGTATCGAATACACCCAGGTCATCCAGTTCATCATCTGGCTCCAGGTCTGGGTGCGCGCTTCTGAGCTTTTGGGTTGCGGCGGGCAAGGCTGGAACTGCCTCCGATTCACCCGGCAAAGCAGGAAGAGACTGTGGCTCCGTGAACCCAGCAATATCGTCATGGATGGTCCAGACGATGGCTTTGGTGGTTGGCGTTCCCAGAAACACATGAGGTAAATTCGTCTGGTCGGGGTTGGTAACAACTTCAGTCTTACAGCACCAGGATTTGTTCTTGCCTTCCCCTTGCTTTTCAGCTTTGAAGCTCACGTCTAGAATGCCTAAACTGCGCCATTTATCGCTCTTGCCAGAATAGCGCTGCCCGGTAAAGTCAGCAAAGGCTTTTTCGAGCTTGCGGTAGAACTCTTCACGGGCAGATTTGAAACTCCACAGTGCCACATTTTTGAAGCGAACCACGATTGGGGTGGTGTGCAAGGGTTGATTATGGTCATCAAGAAACACCAGGGCGTGTTCTGAGCATACGTCCATGATCCGCTT
>CASBQE010000260.1 GCA_949127665.1 Synechococcales cyanobacterium PMM_0083 | reverse complement strand
GCCCCCGCCAGCGATCGCCCCATCAACGCCCCATCAGCACCCACTACCCGCACCCGGCAACATCCCTCTGGCAACTCAGTATTCACAGGATTGACATCCTGCACTCCCGCCAGCGATCGCAACACCCGTTGCGACTCTTCCAAAGTCCCTTCAATCTCCAGTTCATAGCCAGAACCGCCCATCCGCTGCGCCATCAACTGCTCCGGCGTATTTGTCGCCACCACCCGACCCTGGTGAATAATCGCCACCCGATTACACGTCATGCTGACTTCCGGCAAAATATGCGTCGAGAGAATCACCGTATGGCTTCCCGCCAAATTTTTAATCAAATTGCGAACTTCAATGATTTGGCGTGGATCAAGCCCCACGGTTGGCTCATCCAAAATAATCACCGGTGGATCATGAACGATCGCCTGAGCAATGCCTACTCGCTGCCGATAGCCTTTAGAAAGCTTGCGAATCAAGCTAGTGCGGCGATCTGTGAGGCTAGTTTTTACCAGCGCCGACGTGACCTTTGCAGCGCGATCGCCTGCATTTACGCCCTTAATTCGCGCCACAAAATGGAGAAACCCTTCCACCGTCATATCCGGGTACAGCGGCGGTGTTTCAGGTAAATAGCCAATCCGCGATCGCACCGCCATCGAGTCCTGATGCACCTCATAGCCAGCCACCTTCGCCGTGCCCGTAGTCGCTGGCAAATAGCCCGACAAAATCCGCATAGTGGTGGTTTTCCCGGCTCCATTCGGTCCCAAAAAACCCAAGATCTCCCCCGGCTCCACAGAAAAAGTGACATCCGCGATTCCCATCGGGATCGTTCCACGAATCGCCGATGCCGTGCCGTAGATTTTGCTCAGATGCTCCACTTCAATCATGTCCACCTCATTTGGGTACGACCTCATTTGGGTGCGGTTGACCACTGCCCATCGTAAACCAACCGGGCAACGACCGTGTGACAGGATTTGTGAACTGATTACTGGGTGCCGCAGCTTAGAATAAAACCTAAGCGACCTATCGAGGCACCCGCCATGAACCTCAAGCTCGAAACAGCGGCTCCAATTGACCTAGAAAAACTGGCAGACGACCAGCGATTTCTGCTGTCTGGCATTACTTGGGAGCAGTATGAAACTCTCCGCGATCTGCTGGATCAGCCAGGGTTACGCATGACCTATTTGGAGGGCTGGTTAGAACTTTTCATGCCATCAGAAAAACACGAGAATATAAAGACAACCCTTGCTCGATTGTTAGAGCAGTACGCGATCGAGAAAAACATTCGGCTGTATGGCTATGGGTCTTCCACTTACCGAAAACAGGCACAGCAGCGGGGACTGGAACCCGACGAATGCTATTACCTAGATACCAAAAAAGAGGTGCCAGATATTGCGATCGAAGTCGTAGTTACGAGTGGTTTAATCGATAAACTTGCCGTGTATCAAGGGTTGGGCGTTGCTGAAGTGTGGATTTGGCAAGATGACCAGCTAGAAATTCATCATCTGCGGCAATCTGGCTATGAGCAACTCTCCACCAGCGAACTACTGCCCAATCTAGACCTCGCTTTGCTGACTCGCTGCGTGGCGATCGCCGATCAACACGATGCCGTCATCGCCTTCCGAGATGCCCTCCGAACAGTTGAGCAGTCTTAATGGATAGCATGATTTTTCACATTACAACGCGATCTCAATGGCAACAGGCACAACAACTCGGCGAATATCGGGCGGACAGCCTGGAAACGGAAGGCTTCATTCACTGCTCTATGCCTGCCCAAGTTGTGTGGGTCGCCAACCGTTTTTATTCAGGACAAACCGGGCTGGTGTTACTCAAGATAGAGCGCGATCGCCTCAAAGCTCGTTTACAATTTGACGAAATTGAAACCGGAGAATTCTTTCCTCATCTTTACGGCTCACTCAATCTAGATGCCGTCGTTCAAGTGCTAGAGTTTGAACCAGAGGCAGATGGATTGTTTCTCATTCGTCATTCCTAATTTTTATGGCAACGATTCTTCGAGATCTCAGTTACCGCTATCAGTGGCTTTATGACGGCATTTCTCGTGTGGCAGCGTTGAGTGTGGGCGGTGAAGGGCGATTTCGCAGGCTGGCGCTGGAAGGTCTAAAGATCGAACCAGAAACGACTGTGCTGGATCTATGCTGTGGCAGTGGACAGACGACGCAGGTTTTGGTTGAGCGATCGCGCCAAGTAACGGGGCTAGATGCATCACCGTTTTCGATCAAACGCGCTCAACAGAATGTGCCCCAAGCCGAGTATGTGGAAGCCTTTGCCGAGGCGATGCCCTTTGCCGATAATCAATTTGATCTAGTGCATACCAGCGTTGCCATGCATGAAATGGAGCCGGAGCAACTGCAAAAAATCTTCAGCGAAGTGCATCGAGTGTTGAAACCGGGAGGCTCCTTTGCAATGGTGGATTTTCACCAGCCAACCAATCCCCTGTTTATACCGGGGATTGCGATCTTTTTACTGCTGTTTGAAACCGAAACTGCTTGGCAGCTACTCAAAACAGATTTAGTCGCCGCACTGACGGCGATCGGGTTTCAGGTGACCAAGCAGACTTTACACGCGGGCGGCAGCTTGCAAGTGATTCAGGCTCAAAAAGGCTAGGCTATTTCTTCTTAGTCTCTGGCAGATTGCGAGGAGGTACGGCGCGTCCTTGATAAAACTGACGTTCCAAATTGCCAAGCCACAGCCAAATGCCGCCTGCTGTTACGGGAATAATCGTCATTAGGGTTGAAAGCGTGACAGATGGAGTGCCCAACCAAACGATGAGTAATGGCAAAACAGCCCACGAGATGAAACCCGCGATCGCCAGTCCTAACCGAACCCGTTGAATGTTAGCAAGGGCGGCGCGACAACTAGAGCAATGCTCAGTATGGGACTGGTAGCGATCGAGCAGCACCGCATCTGTTAACGGTGGCGACAGCAGTTGTCCCGGAAACGGATCGGCTTCATAGTCAGTTACCCACTTTCGCAACGCAGAAACATAGGCATCGGCACGAGTCGGCAGGTAAAACGCCTTGGCAAGATTTGCACTGCCGCCTTTGGCTTCTAGGTAGCGTTCTTGATGGTGCAAGAAAATTTGGTCATCTTCCAAAATGGCGTTGTTGCCGATGTGAGAATACCAGCGCGGGGTGATCTTGATAAAAAAGGCAGGCAGTTTCGAGGAAAACTGAAATGGAAACCGAGCAAACACACGGCACTCACCTTTCCGCGTGGGAGTCGCATATACCACCGTCATGGTGCGACCAAACTGCTTAGAGGTGAGATCGTGCCACATTAAGTTGGGGGCAATAAACTTGGTGTGCTGCGATCCTAAAGTGCCCTTGCGAGGTCCTGCTTCCCAAAAGCCATCAAAACCTTGTTTGCCGGCCTCTAATACTTCCAGTTCCACGGTTGATGCGTTTGCCCGATTCCCCACAGAGCGGTGATGAGTGAAGGGAACATGGCTGGCATCCAGCACATTTTCTAGCAGAGTCAGCGCGTCGTAGGGCAAATCTCGAAAAGTATTAAGACAAATCCACTTATCTGGATCTTCTTCCAAAGGCTCGATGATCGGAACGCTGACCTGCGCCGCATTTTCGGACTTGCCAGGGTAGATAAATAGCAAACCTTGTCGTTCAACAGTGGCAAAAACAATTGCACAGGCTCGTTTCGATTCATTGGCGCGATCGCCCGTGGGCTGCTGAGGAATGCGATCGCACTCGCCATCGCCTTTAAATGCCCACCCATGATACGGGCATTCCAATAGTCCATCCTCTGCAATCCTTCCTTGCGACAGCGGCACCAAGCGATGCGGACACTGATCCACAAAAGCTCGCCAGCAGCCAGCCTGTTGATCCCACCAAATCACCAAATCTTGTTCAAGTAAGGTGAACTTAGTCGGCTTAGTTTTATCCAGATCTTGAACGTATTGGACTGGATACCAGGCTTCTTTAGGATCAAAGCGAGTAGCATCGCTGCCACCTGCGGGAAGCTCATTTGCCAGAAGGGTAGAGAGGCGCTCTTCGGTCAGCATGGCAAGTTTGTACCTTAACTCAAAGCGGTATTATTTACGAATCGTAACAATTTCAGAAGTGACTTGCCGATCTTTCTGGAGAAACTCAATATTTTTTGGTTGGGCTGATTTAGTACTATTTTTGAGTCAGATCAAGTTTTCTGCTCAACTGTTTCGCGATTCTGGGTCAAAATGGCTGTTTTTATTATCAAAGTTTTTGCACTCTCAGCACTCATTTCTGTTGCCATCAAATATGGTGCGCCCTACCTGGCGATTTCTGAAACAAATACAACGGCGCTAATTGTGGTCGTGTTGCCAAGTATACTAATGGCGATCGCGTTGGGTTGGCGATCGCGACAGTCGAAACTTTGAGTTCTAAATTTTGAGTTCTAAATGTTGAATTAAGAAGTTGGGTCAAAGCTTGCAACTAAAAATTCAAAACTCATCATTCAAAACTATTTATTCCTGGAGCGGCTTGTGAAACTGGGAGAATGGATTGCACTGCTGGCACTGGTTGCCTCCGTCTATATCCTTTGGCAAATCAAGGATGTGCTGCTGTTGGTATTTGCGGCGGTGGTGCTTGCCAACAGCTTAAATTTGCTGGCGCGGTGGCTGCGGAAAAAGCTGGGGATTCAGCGAGCGATCGCCGTGTTGATCGCCATTGGATTTTTGATTGCTGCGCTGGCGCTATTTTTCCAAATCATTGTGCCAGCCTTTGCCAAACAGATTCAGGAAATCTATGTTTTGGTGCCCCAAGGAATCCGCCAGCTAAACACTTGGGTTAATTCGGTTGATGACGTAGTTCCTGACAACCTTGAGCGCTACGTTCCAGATGTCGATGATCTGATTCGGCAGGCAACGCCATTTGGCAACCGCTTGCTCGGTGGCTCCTTTGCGTTCTTTTCTAATTCCTTAGGATCATTGTTAAATATCCTGTTGATTGTAGTGCTGGGCATTATGATGCTGGTGAATCCTGCTGCCTATCGCGGTGGATTTGTTCGACTGTTTCCATCGTTTTATCGGCGGCGAGTGGAGGGCATTCTCGAAGAGTGTGAAAGCTCCTTGGGAAGCTGGATTGTGGGAGCGTTGATCAGCATGAGCGTGATTGCCGTGCTTAGCACCGTTGGTCTGTCGATTATTGGAGTCAAAGCTGCGCTGGCAAACGGCGTGTTGGCAGGATTGCTGAACTTTATTCCCAACTTGGGTCCTACGATTAGCGTGATCCCACCGATGGCGATCGCCCTAATCGACTCCCCCATCAAAGCACTGCTGGTAATCGGTCTTTACATCGCTATTCAACAGTTTGAAAGCAACTTCCTCACGCCTTATGTCATGTCACAACAGGTCAACTTGCTGCCTGCCGTCACCCTACTTGCCCAAGTGTTCTTCGCTACTATCTTCGGCTTCTGGGGATTGTTACTCGCCCTGCCCCTCGTTGTCGTTTGCCAAATCTGGATTCGACGAGTGCTGGTAGAAGATATTATGGATCGGTGGAATACGCCACTCCCTAACAAACGAGCTTTCCAATCTGCCCTTGTTAACGACTCCGCCGTCCTCAGCGAAACCGTCTTGCAACCTGATGACAATCCCCTTGAACCAGATGACCTCTGGGCGGATACGACTGACAAGACGAGCAATAAATAGTTTTGAGTTTTCCCTTCTACCTTTTACGTTTGCCTTTTTACTTTTACCTTTTAACTTCCCATGCTTCAAGCCCTGATTTTTGATGTAGATGGAACCCTTGCCGATACCGAGCGAGATGGACACCGAATTGCCTTTAACCGAGCCTTTGCTGAGTCGGGTTTAGACTGGGAATGGACGGTGGAACGCTATGGCGAGTTGTTGGAAACCACGGGCGGCAAGGAGCGATTGCAACGATATTTGAAGGAAGATCAGCCCGATTATCCCTTAGCCACGGATGCGCCAACTTGGGCAGCTACGATTCACAAGCTTAAAACGAAGCACTATAAGGCATTAATTCAGGCTGGCAGCATTCCCTTACGTCCGGGAGTGCGGCGGCTGATTCAGGAAGCGCGGGACGCGGGAGTAAGACTGGCGATCGCCACCACCACCACGCCAGAAAACGTGACGGCACTCTTGGAAGCTGCTCTAGCGCCCGATAGTCTCGATTGGTTTGAGGTGATTGCGGCGGGAGATATTGTTCCGGCGAAAAAGCCTGCTCCTGATATTTATCTCTATGCACTGGAAAAAATGGGATTAAAGCCAGAGGATTGTTTGGCGCTGGAAGACTCGCAACAAGGTTTGAAATCTGCCGCTCAAGCGGGTTTGAAAACGGTGATCACGCTGAATGATTACACCAAAAATCACAATTTTTCAGGGGCGGCGATCGTGCTGGATCAGTTTGGCGAACCGGATGCCCCGTTTCAAGTGATCGCGGGCAGTTCAGGCGAAAAATCCTATTTTGATCTAGCGCTGGCGCGATCGCTAGCAGAAGCTCAGGAGTCACGCCTACCTTAGAACCGCAAGCTGAAACTGTGAACGAACTCAATGGATCGAACGAACCCTGAAATGGTTACAATGTTCAAGCGTTAACGTTGTTATAACGATTGACTGTAAACAGGTACGACACAGGAGGCTTGCTGTGAAAGAGATTTTAGTCAGTGTAGGAGTTATGCTGGCATGTGTGCTTGTGCTGGTGGTTGCCCAATTTGGCGGTGGACAGCCGAACGCGATCGCGTCTCAACTGCCAACCACAGAAACCATTGAGACGCTCCTGCCCCAGTCTGCCCAACTGATCGCCCAATCGTCTGAAACCCCCATCAAAACTGCAAAAAAAGTGGAAGCTTCTAAAAATTACGTCACAACTGCCTCCGGTCTAAAGTATCTTGATATGGTTCAAGGCACGGGTGCTGCTCCGGTCAAAGGACAATCTGTGAGTGTGCATTACATCGGCACCCTAGAAGATGGCACCAAGTTTGATAGCTCCCGCGATCGCGGCGCTCCATTTAGCTTCAAAATAGGGGCTGGACAAGTGATCAAAGGCTGGGATGAAGGGCTTTCTACCATGAAGGTGGGTGGTCGTCGTCAGCTTGTGATTCCACCCGGATTAGGCTACGGCGAGCGTGGAGCGGGTGGAGTAATTCCGCCAAATGCCACTTTGATCTTCGATGTGGAGCTTTTAGGCGTTAGCTAAGGAAGCGTTACTCCGTTGGCTGTGAGAAACGAATTAAAGGTGGGGCGATCGGGCATGGCTGCTTGCGCCCCTTTTTTTGTGGTTGCCAGAGCGCCAGCCGCCGCACCCCAAATCACCGCCTGCCGGAGTGATGCGCCTTCGACCAACGCGGTGGCTAAGCCTCCAGCAAAAGCATCGCCTGCCGCTACCGTGTCGATCGCTTCAACCTTAAAAGCCGGAACAAAAAACGTTTCATCGGGCGTGGCACAAAAGACACCTTGAGCGCCCAGCTTGACAATCACCGTTTTCGCGCCTTGGTGTTGCAGCGCCCTAGCCGCCAAGGCTGCTGTTTCAGGAGAATTAACCGGAAACCCAACTAGCTGTCCGGCTTCTATTTCATTCGGCATCAAAATGTCGATGAAGGGATAGATCGGGGCGATCGCCTCACTAGGCACCGGAGCCGGGTCGAGAATCACCTGAACACCTGATGCATGAGCCACTTGCGCCGCTTGTTTGACAGCCGCGATCGGGATCTCTAACTGCAATAGTAATAGTTGATTGCCAGCCAGCCTGGTCTTCAGCCGCTCTACATCCGTCTCATCCACATTGCCATTTGCCCCAAACACCCCAATAATTTGGTTCTCGCCCGTTGCCGCCACCGTAATCACTGCAACGCCCGAATGAGTCGCATCCACCAGAACGCCATCCGTGCCAACGCCGACTGCTTTCAACCCGGCTAAAAGCTCCAGCCCAAACGTATCATCTCCCACTCGACCAATAATTTCTGTGGAAATGCCCAACTTTGCCGCCGCCACCGCCTGATTTGCGCCCTTGCCGCCCGGTGTCATGTAGAAATCGGAGCCAATCAGCGTTTCACCAGACTGAAGTAACCGGGGCGATCGCACTACCAAGTCCATATTTAGGCTGCCGAAGACAACAATAGACATGACTTACCAACCCCAGCTTCCCGCTGCGCCCTTAAACGGACCCACAATATCGCTGGTAATCCAGCCGCCATAAAAACCGCCGGGTTGGGGTTCCACTTTTTCGCCATCCACGTAGCAGGCATCCATCGGTGCCGGATAAAAAGCAACGTGATTTTTAATATCGGCAAAGTCATCCGTCGGCTGTGGATAGTACCAGCCGACATTTTCAGCCTGCTTATCCCCCACTACCACCGTGTAATAAGCGCCTTGCCCCTTCCACTCGCAGTAGGTAGAGCGGGGGGTTCTCACCAAATATTCCAGCTTGATGTCTTCCGGGGGAATGTAGTAAACAGGCGGATGGCTGGTTTCCACGACTCGTTTGGCGTGATGAGTGTCGGCGATCGCCACGCCATTGAAAATAATTTGGATGTGTTTTGAGGTTTCTTCTAAGCGTGGAGGGCGGGGATAGTCCCACACAGATTCTTGACCGGGCTGAGGATCGATGCGATCGGGATGCATATCTAAACCTGATTAGGAACTTGTAAACAGTTAAACTGGAACGCCGTAATCACCCTTGACGCTCACGCCTCTCGTCTGTGTTCAACTCTACACACTTGTTATCCTACGTCGCTACTGGCTAACTTCGGCTCAAGATTAAGCATGAGATTCAAGATTAAGAATGCGATCGATTGAGATTACACCATCCTCATAAAAATTTATACTGAGACAATAATCCTCAAAAAGCGCCACCAATTAGCGCAGATAGTTTAGTGTCAAGTTTGATAGGTCAAAGTTTGATAGGGTCAAAAGCGGGGTGGTTTAGCCTATTTTATCATGCCAAAAAATCAGTCTTGGATTGAGCAAATTAGCCAGATTGCCTCGCCCATCGCGATCGCGGTCATTGTTGGCTATGGCACCTGGGATTTAATCCTGCAACCCCTATTTAAGGTTGAACCTTTTAGAACCGCTTGCACGGCACGAATTCTAAGTGTCTCTGCCAATCGGCTCAGCCTCAACCCAGAGTTTCCTGATGGCGAGCCGCAACTTCCCGAAGGTCTGCCCATTGCCGTTCCAGCCGGAGAAAAACGGGCAATCACCGTTCGGTTAGAAAATCCAGAGCGAAAGCCAGTGCTGTTCACCTGGAAAGCCGATCGCGGCAAAATCAATCCTCAAGGTAGTTCTGCTAGCAGCCGTGCCGTCTATACATCTCCTAAAACGTTGATGAATGATTCGGTCAGCGTTCTAGTTCAAATCCAAGGCTGTGATATGGAAGAACGTTCCTTGACCCTGGCGATAGTACCTGCAACCCCCATTCAGCCTCCCCCTACGAGTCCTCCATAGGCTTAGCAGGAGGCGATTTATCGCGCTTCCATTAACCACAAACGAGTAGAATAGATGCAAACATAAATGTAAAGAACTATGTCTGCTAACGTTGAAGTTTATACCTGGAGTACCTGCCCCTTTTGTATTCGGGCGAAAGCATTGCTAGCCAAAAAAGGAGTTGAGTTTACAGAATATTGTATTGATGGAGATGAAGCGGCACGGGCAGTTATGGCAGAGCGATCGCAGGGGCGGCGATCGGTGCCTCAAATTTTTATCAATGACCAGCACATTGGTGGCTGCGATGATTTATACGCTCTAAACTCTGCAAATAAGCTTGATCCACTATTGGCAGGTTAGTTTTAGCGCTTGATGTCCAGCCGCGCTTGGACTGGTTGCTTTCAATATTTGCCCTTTGAATCACTGCCCTAGCCCTAGGAACTGCTTGTGAAATTTGCCTTCATCATTGACCCGATCGCACGGCTAGACCCTGGTCACGACACCAGTGTGGCGTTAATGGAAGCCACTCAAGTGTTAGGACATGAGGTTTGGATTACTCAGGTAAACTCGCTTGGGGTGAGTGATGGCAAAGCGTCAGCATTGCTTCAGCCGGTGCAGCTTACGCCAGTCACGCTAGTAGATGGGCTGTGGGTAGCAGTGAATCCTTGGTTTGAAGTGGGTCATCCAGAACGGCGACTGTTAGAAGAAATGGATGCGGTCTTCATGCGAACCGATCCACCCGTCACAGTGCCCTATCTTTACGCAACCTACCTTTTGGATTATGTCGATCCGGAAAAAACCCTGGTGATTAACGCGCCTCAAGGAATCCGGGCTGCCAACGAGAAAATGTATGCGCTGCAATTTACTCAAGCCATCCCTGAAACGATCGTGAGCCAAGATAAGCAGGTGATACGGGAATTTTTGGAGCGCCAAGGAGCCGCCATCATCAAGCCTCTGGGCGGCAAGGCGGGAGAAGGAATTTTGTTTCTTGACCCCGGCGATCGCAATTTCAATTCCCTCGTTGAAATCAGCACTTTTCAAGCCCAGGTGCCTGTTATGGTGCAAACCTATCTTCCAGAAGCCAAGCTGGGAGACAAGCGGATTATTCTACTGAATGGCGAACCCATTGGTGCCGTCAACCGCATTCCCACTGGAAAAGAATTTCGCGGCAATATGGCAGTGGGCGGCAGAGTTGCCCAAACCGACATTAGCGATCGCGAACGAGACATTTGCACTCAGCTTGCGCCCACCCTGCGCCGCGATGGTTTGTTTTTTGTGGGAATTGATATCATCGGCGGCTACCTGACCGAAGTAAATGTGACCAGTCCCACAGGCATTCGAGAAATCGATCGCTTGGATAACCTGTGCTTAGGACAGCAAGTAGTTGAGTGGGTTGGCAAAAGAACGTAAGCCAAAAACAGGTAAGCTTCACCGTATCTTTACAGATCACCTTAGAATTTCGTTGTCTTGAATACATCGTAGATATACTGAGACTGCGATAATCAGCATATTCATCGTGCTGATTTGAAAACTTCATGATCAACTCATTCAAAGCTTCTGTTGTCTTCAGTGTTTTTACGCTCTTAGGTATCACTTCAACGTCAGCAAACGCGGCTCTGCTGGTTGGTAATAGTGCCAGCGATCGCATTATTCGTTTCGATGAGACTACGGGAACCTTCTTAGGAGACTTTACCAGTCCTGGAATCAATGGACTAGAAGATCCAGACGATCTCACCTTCGGACCCGATGGCAATTTATATGTCAGTGTAGGCGGCAACAGTGGCGGCAATATATTAGATCCCCTTTATCCCACCAATTCCGCTGTACTTCGATTCAATCCTTATGGGCAGTATTTGGGCGTAGCGGCGGCTGGCAATGGGCTAACTCGTCCCTATGGCAACGCTTTCGGACCGGATGGCAACCTGTATGTCAGTAGTTTTCGTAGTAATCAAATCCTTAAATTTGATGGAACAACAGGCAGTTTTTTAAGTGTTTTTGCTTCCGATAACAATGGCGGCTTAGGGAGTCTCAATGGGTTGAATGGTCCAAATGGTCTGCTGTTTGCCCCCGATGGTAGCTTGTATGTCACCACAGAGGGCACGGCTAATCGGCTCAACGGTAGTCTAGGGTTTCCCTATGCCAGTCAAGTTCTGCGCTACAGCCCAGAGCAAGTCTTGGGGTTAGCGCCCACCACTGCGCCCACCGTCTTTATTGATCAACCCGCACTCTTGCCAGAATCACCGGGCTTTATCAGCCTCTTGGGATTGGCGATCTCGCCCGATGCTCAAAGTCTTTATGTGAGTGATTTTGCGGGTGGTATTCGCCAGTATGACTTTGCCGGAACTCTTTTGAGCATTTTGTCCACCAATTACACCGGCACCATTCCCAGCAAAAACTTCGTTGGTAGCCTGACGTTTGGTACGGATAGCAGCGACCTGTATGCGATCGGGTTCGATACCCGCAACCAAAACATTGGCTCAATTCTGGCATTTGACCAAACTCAAGGAAGCGCCTCTATTTTCTCAGGTGATTTATTTACGGATGGCAGTTTGCTTCGCCCAATCGGGATTACAGCGGTTCCGGCGGCAGCCGTTCCCGAACCTGCAACCATGTTGGGGGCATTATTGGGCTTGGGTGGTCTTCGCACCCTCAAACGCCGCCTGAAGATCAGTCAGGGTGCATAGATCTCCCTAACACTCAGCGAATGCGGAGTGTGGTGTGCAAAGCGGGAAAAGCTAGAGATGTTTTTTCCGCTTGCCTAAAATAGAACCTGAAACCCGACCCCTGAAACCTGAAACCTGAAGATATCTTGATGAAGATACGTTGAAGCTCTTTATCCTATGGGCATAATTAGTGCGGTTTACCCTACAGAATGCCAAGATAGTAGCGTCCTTACCTTCTGGATTGGTTTCCTCGTAATTCATGCCTCCATCTCCTAACCTTGCCGAACAAGTCGTTCTAGTCACGGGTGCTTCTACCGGAATTGGCGCTGCCCTCGCGCAAGTTTTAGCGCAGCAATATCCCGGCATTCGATTAGTTTTAGCAGCTCGGAGCCTAGAAAAACTCGATGCAGTGGCAAGCCTATGCCACAAATCTGGGGCAGAAACCCTAACCGTTGCCACCGACCTGACGCAGATTGATCAAGTGCAAGCGCTGGCAAAAGCAGCATTAGATCACTTTGGGCAGGTAGATACACTGGTGAATAATGCGGGCTATGGGCAAATGGGCGTTTTGGAACTGGTTCCTCCCGAAGCTGCTCGTCGCCAATTTGAGGTGAATGTGTTAGGTCCGTTGACGCTGATACAGGCGCTAATCCCGGCAATGCGCGATCGCGGTGGTGGCAAAATCATCAACATTAGTTCCATCGGCGGTAGAACTGCTTTCCCCTTTGGTGGACTGTACAGTGCTTCCAAATTTGCCCTAGAAGCCCTCAGCGACACCCTGCGAATGGAACTGCAACCGTTCAACATTCAGGTTAGTGTGATTGAACCTGGACCTGTTAGCACTAACTTTTTTGAAGTAGTGAGGCAAGAGATCACCAAGATGTTCCCCAACCCAGAAACTACGCCTTATCGGGCGGCTTTTCAAAAAATGGAGGCATTAGAACAGCAAACAACCGCCAACGCCTGGACTTCGGAACAAGTGGCTGGGGTGATCATCAAAGCACTTAATACCAATCGTCCTCAGCCGCGCTATGTGGCAGCGACAGGAGGTCGGTTTTTATTGTTTCTCTTAACAAAAGTGCTGTCTACTAGGACTGTTGATCGGTTCTGGCAGCGTTTTTATGGGCTTGACTTGGTGGCTGAAGAGTGGCGGCGATCTCACCAATAAGGTGGTTGAAGTCTTTTATTGGGAAGGCTAAGTATGAATCGGCAAATGCTGGTGAACCGAGTTCAAAAGTTTTCTAAACATTGTGGTTGAATTCAGGGTGCAACATTGCGGTAGATTGCAGTCCGATATACTGCCCCGCCTTATCTACCAATTGCTTTATAGTCCACTTAGATTAAGTTGAGCTAGCGCTGTGGTTGAATCTAACGAAAATCCTAATCAAATAACGATATTGGATCACGCCTGCTCTATTCGTATTCCACCTGTTTTCACAGTTAAAAAAGCAGTGGAATTTAAACAGAGCTTTCAAGAAATTTGCCAAAACAATCCCGACTTAACCCGCATCGCCCTTGACTTCAGCGAAACGAAGTTTATGGACAGCAGCGGCATTGGTGCCCTAGTTGCCAGCCGCAAAATGGCGCAAAAAACAGGGTTTAACCTCGTGTTGCAAAATGTTCCACCCCAGGTAATGTCAGCGCTTTCCTTAGCCGACTTAGATAAATTCTTTGTGATTGAACAAGGAGTGCCATCGGTGTTTTCCTCTGGCTCCACGTCAGTGCTTAAGCCAACCGATCCACTCTCAACATCTTCACAAAGGGCTGTTGAGGGCGCTCCAGGCAGGTTAATGCCGCAGCGTATCAGGAATATGGTTAGAGCGGATGAGCAGCCATTTATTACTCATCCTTCCGTCAAATCGGTGCCAAAGCGGATCATTGATGTTGTAGGTTCCATTGTGGGGCTGGCGATTACGGGTGTGCTAATTATTCCGATCGCGATCGCCATCAAGCTCGACAGCCCCGGATCTCTCTTTTTTGGGCAAGTCCGCTGCTCTCAAATGGGCAAGCGCTTCAAAATGTGGAAGTTTCGGTCGATGGTTACCGATGCCGAAGCCAAAAAGCATCTGGTTCAAAATGATGCAGAAGGCGCGATCTTCAAGGCAAAGAACGATCCTCGCGTTACCCGCGTCGGTCGCATTTTGCGAAAAACCAGCCTGGATGAACTGCCCCAATTTTGGAACGTGCTCAAGGGCGAAATGAGCTTGGTGGGCACCCGTCCCCCCACGCCAGACGAAGTAGAGAAATACGAGATTCCCCAGTGGCAGCGGCTAGATATTAAACCCGGTATGACAGGAGAGTGGCAGGTCAACGGGCGATCTTCAGTGAAAAACTTTGAAGATATCGTGCAGCTTGACCTGAAGTATCAGGAAAACTGGAGCCTGAAATACGATTTAGAACTCATCGTCAAAACCATCCTCGTCATCTTCAACAAAAAATCCGGGGCAATGTAGTTTTTAATAGGACACTCGTTCTGGTTTGTGCTACAAGTGAAGGGAGTTTTGAGATTTCTGTTTAGTCTTGCATTCATTAGTCTTGCATTCAGCAGTTACACTTAACACGACTTCTAGCCCTTTTTTAGCCCCACTGACAGGCTGTGTATATTAAGCGCCTGGAACTTTCCAACTTCAAGTCGTTTGGCGGCAAGGTAACTATTCCTTTGCTGCCAGGGTTTACCGTGGTTTCCGGTCCAAACGGGTCAGGTAAATCAAATTTAATCGACGGCTTGCTGTTTTGTCTGGGGCTGGCGGGTTCTAAGGGAATGCGGGCAGAACGGTTACCCGATCTGGTAAACCACACCCAAAGTACGCGCAACCGTTCCACAGTGGAAGCCAGCGTTACCGTTACCTTTGACCTGACGGATGAGCCGCTGTCTATGGATGATCAAGTCGAGCGATCGGTGAATGCGGACGGGTCGATCGCCACTGAGTCCGATTTGGTGCAGATGGCATTGGGTGAACCGTCTGGGAGCCACACAAATGGCAAGGGAGACGGCAACGGGCACTCGGCAGCGCGAGAATGGAGTGTGACCCGCAAGCTCAGGGTGACGCAGCAGGGCACTTATACCTCGAACTATTACATCAATGGAGAACCGTGTACGCTCACCGAACTGCACGAATCCTTGAATCGGCTGCGAGTTTATCCCGAAGGCTACAACGTGGTGTTGCAGGGGGATGTGACGCGAATTATTTCGATGAACTCGCGGGAGCGGCGGGAAATAATTGACGAACTGGCAGGGGTGGCGGCATTTGATCGCAAAATTGTCCAGGCGCGAGAAAAGCTGAACGCAGTCAAAGATCGCGAAGACAAGTATCACATCGTTGAGCGAGAACTAATTGACCAGCGGGATCGCCTTGCCCAAGACCGGATCAAAGCGGAAAAATATCAAAAGCTCAGGCAAGAATTACAGCGTAAAGAGCAATGGGAAGCGGTCATTCAATATCGCCAATCGAACCTTGCTGTACAGCAGTTGCAGCAGCAGCTTGGCGGCGACGAACGGGCGATCGCGGATCTAGCCGAGCAACTTGCAGCCCTAAGCACAGAAATTCAGCAATCCACCACCGAATTAGAACAACTCAACGCCCGTGTTAAAGCCTTGGGCGAAGAAGAACTGCTGGCATTGCAGGCAACTTTGGCAACCCGCGAAGCTGAACTGCGCCAGTTGCAGCGGCAAGAGCAAGATTTGCAAACGGCTAGCCGTGAGTTGGCAGTGAATTTGAGCCGCACTCAGCAAGAACTGCAAGAGCAAGAGCAACAGTTGGATGCCCTGACGCACGAGAAAAAAATATTAGAGACGCGGGATTTTGTGGCGTTGAAGGCAGACCGCGATCGCGCCCAGCAGCAGCTAGACCACAGCCGCGAAGCCGCCAGTGCCAGTGCTGCCAGTGCTGAAGCCTGGGTGCAGGAACAAACCGATCTGCGTCACCAAATTGATGCAGTTTTGGCAATTCTGGAACCTCAGCGCACCGAGCAAGCCCAATTGCAAGAGCGCATTCATCGGTTAGAGCGCCAACTTCAAGAACAGACTCAAACCCAGCAAACTCAAGAGCAGCAGCTTGCCGAGCAAAAGACTGAGCAAGCCACAGTAGAAACTCAACTTGCTCAATCTCAACAGCAGGTGCAAAGCATAGCGCAAGAATTGGCGAATGCCGAGCAAGAACTGCAAATTCAGCAAGAAACTCGCGATCGCCTGCTCAACGAACAACGTGAAAAACAGCGCCGCCTCGATAAGCTAGAAGCCCAAACTCAAGCTCTGCAAGAAGCCCAAGGCACCCACGCCACGCAACTCATTCTGCAAATGAACCTTCCGGGCGTTTGCGGCTTGGTCGCCAAACTGGGACGGGTGGAACCCCGTTATCAACTGGCGCTGGAAACTGCCGCAGGTGCTCGACTAGGAAATCTCGTCGTAGAAGATGATGGCGTTGCCGCCGCCGCCATTGAACTGCTGAAACAGCGTAAAGCCGGACGCGCCACCTTTCTACCCCTGAACAAAATTCAAACGGGGCGATCGCCCAATCGCGGCACCCTGAGATCGCTGGCTGGCTGCATTGGCTACGCCCTCGACCTGATCGAATTTGACGATCGCTATCGAGATGTGTTTGCCTATGTCTTCGGCTCCACCGTCGTGTTTGAAACCCTCAGCGATGCCCGTCGTCACTTGGGCGACTACCGGATTGTGACGATCACCGGCGACCTGCTGGAATCTTCTGGAGCCATGACCGGTGGCAGCAGCAACACCCGTCAAGCCCTCCACTTTGGCACCATGGATGCGGGCGATTCTGATGAAGTGAAAGCGTTGCGCGATCGCCTCCAGGAAATCGATCGCATTCTCATCCGCTGCGACAACAGCATCCACCATGGCACAACTCTTGTTCGAGAGCGCACCCAAGCCCTCACCGAACACCGCCAGCAGCATCGTGAAACTGAGATTCAAAAAAACCAGTTAACTAAAGACCTGCAAATCCTAGAAGCCAGCTTTGCTCACCTCAACTCGCAGCAAATCCAGCAAACTCAAGAATTCAACACCGCTCAAACTCGTTTATCCACTTTAGAAGCGGCGATCCCCTCTCAAGAAGCCCAGTTACACCACTTGCGGCAAACCCTGACAGAATCAGAGCAATCCCACACCCACAGCGAATGGCAGCAAATTCAGGCAACCCTGAGATCGCAAGAAGCCGACCTCAGCCAAAAAGAACTGGCACTACGAGCCGTCGAACAACGCCTGCGCGATCTGGATAATCAATGCCAGCGTTTAGCCGAAAAAATCGGTCAGTTTCAGGAGCGCTTACAAGGCTATCGCACTCAGCAAACCGCCCAACTCCAGCAGAAAGCCACGATCAGTACGCAGCAGTCTACAATCAACGATCAGATTACAGAAGCGCGATCGACCCAAGTTTCCCTAGAAAAACGTCTAGGAGCCGAAAAAGGGCAACGAGATCGCGCCGAACGGCAACTGCGCGATCGCCAGTTGCAGCACCAACAGCGAGAATGGGATCGGCAAAAAGTTCAGGAAACCCAGCAAGCCCGCCGTGAACAACTCCTCGCCCTGCAAGAGCAAGTACACACGCAGCACGCTAATCTGCCTGATCCCCTACCCGAAGTGCCCGAAGACATTGGCTTAGAACAACTTCAGCAAGAACTGCGATCGCTGCAAAAGCGCCTTCAAGCAATGGAGCCAGTCAACATGCTGGCACTGGAAGAATACGATCGCACCCAAGCCAGACTAGATGAACTCACCGACAAACTCCGCACCTTAGAAGAAGAGCGCACCGAACTCCTGCTTCGCATCGAAAACTTTACTACCCTCCGACAGCGCGCTTTCAAAGAAGCATTCGATGCCGTCAACGAAAATTTTCAATCCATTTTTGCCATCCTCTCCGATGGCGACGGGCACCTACAACTGGATGATTCCAACGACCCATTTAACGGGGGCTTAAATTTAGTTGCCCATCCCAAAGGCAAGCCCATTCAGCGTCTTGCTTCTATGTCTGGCGGCGAAAAATCCCTTACAGCGCTCAGCTTTATCTTTGCCCTACAGCGATACCGCCCCTCCCCGTTCTATGCGTTTGATGAGGTTGATATGTTTCTGGATGGGGCAAATGTAGAGCGATTAGCTAGAATGATCAAACAACAATCGCAGCAGGCGCAGTTTATTGTCGTGAGCCTTCGTCGTCCCATGATTGAATCTGCCCAGCGCCAGATTGGTGTGACCCAGGCTCGTGGTGCGTTCACCCAAGTTTTAGGAATTGACCTAGTTCCACAAAGAGCCTCTTTGTGATTTGATGTAACATCTAACATGATTCGCGGGTTAGGATTCGGGAAAAAATAAATGGCATCTGAAGCAATTCGCCAACGGTCTGACATTCTGGGTACATTAGTGGTCACCCGTGATAGTGGAAAAAAACTTGGCGTAGTCAGCCAACTTTGGGTCGATATCGATCAGCGTGAAGTTGTGGCGCTGAGTCTTCGCCCCAACATACTTTATGGCACTCCCCAACCCATGCTGCTGACCAGCATTCGGCAAATTGGCGATGTCATTTTGGTAGACGACGAAGATGTGATCGAAGAAATCGACACAGAAATTTACAGCAGCTTGATTAATTGTGAGGTGATCACAGAAACAGGCGAGCTTTTGGGGAAAGTGCGGGGCTTCAAATTCGATATAGACGATGGCAAAGTTACGTCGCTTATCATTGCCTCTATTGGCGTTCCTCTAATTCCCGATCAAGTTGTTAGCACCTATGAACTGCCGATTGAAGAAATTGTTAGTAGTGGACCCGATCGCCTGATTGTGTTTGAAGGTTCAGAAGACCGCTTGATTCAGCTATCTGTCGGGGTATTAGAGCGATTAGGCATCGGTAGTCCACCCTGGGAACGAGACGACGAAGATGGCTACATTGCCCCAATGCGGTCTGAAAATCAGCTTGGAACGGGCTTACGCACCCCTGTGAATGCCCAAATTCGGCAGCGTGAGCCTGTAGTTCAAGAAAGTTGGGATGATGATAACTGGGGACAACCAGAACCACGCCAAATCCGTCAGCAAGAGCGGCGTGCAGAACCGCTTTATTACGATGACGAAGGTGACGAGGATGACGAAGGCGACAACTGGAGCGAAAAAACCGCTGGCGATCGATACCAGCGTGAACCCCAAGCCCAGCCTTACAACGAAGGCGACTACGACGACGATTATGATGATCAGTACGACGCACAGTTCGAGGATTTGGAAGAAGATGCTTGGGCAGATAAACAATCGGGTGGCTACGACGCGCCTCGTGTGAATATTCCTGAAAAGACGAAAACTCCTGAATATGAAGAGGAAGGCTATTAGTTATCATGATGCATCCACATACAGAACTTCGATTCATTGACGAATCTATTGGTTATGGTGTGTTTGCAACTCAATTCATTCCCAAAGGCACCATTACCTGGGTTTTGGATGAGCTAGACCAGAGATTTGACGAAGCTTACATCATGTCTTTGGATTTGTTGCTGCGCGATCGCCTGCTCAAATACTGCTTTCGCGACGAACATGGGCAATACATTCTGTGTTGGGATATTGCCCGTTATGTCAACCACAGTTTCAACTCGACCCTAATCGCCACACCCTACAAGTTTGAACTTGCAGCTAGGGATATTCTTCCTGGTGATGAAATTACTGATGACTACGGCTACTTCAACCTAGATAAACCTTTTCATTGCTTTCCTGAGCCAAACACGACCCGCACCAAAGTCATGCCCGATGACATGCTGCATTACTATCCTGAATGGGATCGCCAAGCTTCAGAAGCAATGCAGTGTTTTAACCGAGTAGAGCAGCCCCTCAAGCACTTGATTGATCCAGCCCATTGCGCCAAAGTAACCGCGATCGCCAATGGCAAAGCAGCGATCGATTCCATCCTCACTTGCTATTATCAAACTCCTAACCCATTGAAAGCTGCAAGTTAGGTGAATTACGAATTACGAGTGGCATATGGCGAATGGTGAATTGGAAACTCAAAACTCGACTCCTGCCCCCCTGATAACATCAATTCTGTGTTCATCCAGCTAAAACAGAGTACTTTGTAAGAAATCCTTTTTAAGCTGGGCATACTTATCCAGCGTCGTCATAGTGGGCGCGATCGCCGCTATGGTCAATTCAGGAGCTTACCTATGCAGACTACTGCACCGCCAAACCCTCCAGAGTCTGTTTCACCTCGCCGCAGTTCCAGTTTTTCCATGTTGAGATCGGTTGGCTCACGTCTATTTTTGTCCATCGTGGGTGGCTCCTTAATTGGATTGTTGGGCACTACCTACTGGTCATACCGCGAACTCACTCGACAATCTGAAAATGAGTTGCTTTCCAATCTTCAGGTTAAAGCTGAAAGTTTAGAAGGGTCTTTTAACACGGTCGAATACTCCACCAAAACCGTCGCTGATGCCTTACAAAATCTTTACGTCGCTGGGGAACAACGCGAACAGGTCTATGTAGATCTTATACGTCGGTCATTAAAAACTTCCCCAGTCGGTACAGGGCTTGGATTTGGGCAACCTCCTACGAGTCGTTTAATCTTGCCCAATCGCCAGTTTGCCTATCCCTATGCGGTGCGCGATAAAAGCGGTCAGATCACCTCTAAGGGCGGAGAAAGCGATCCGGTTGATTACCAAAAGCGCTACTTTACCGAACCGATCGCCGCTGGCAAACCGGTTTGGCTAGAGCCAGAATCCTACATGGAAACGACGCTTAATCCGCCACAACAGCTTGTTAGCACTGCCTACTCCTTACCTTTCTACACCGATAAACAGCAACTCCTTGGAGTGTTGAGCCAAGATTTGGAACTGGGCTTTTTAAGTCAAAAACTCAACGTACCTGCCATGCGAGATGCAGGCTATTTTGTTTTGGTCAGCGCCAAAGGCAACCTGCTCGCCTATCCTCCCAATCCTCAGAAAGCGCTGAATCTCACGCCCTTTCCTCAAATTAGTAACTATCAGGGTTTGTGGGAAAAAATTCAAACAAATCTAGCGGCTGGCGAAAAAACGGGTGTGCTGCAATGGAGAGATGCTGAGGGTAAATCAGCATTTTGGGCGTATCAACAAATTTCTAACAACAATTGGATTTTGATGGCACAGGTTCCAGAGTCAGTTGTACTAGGTCCTGTTTGGCGGTTTCTAGCAGCAGGAGTCTTAGGCGCGGTAATTGGTGCCTCCATTGTTCAAGGAGTTGTAGTATTTTTGTTTGTACGACGGTTAAATCAGCGCTTGCAGCCCATTATGGATGAGTGCAACCGTTTAGCAGAAATGAATACCAAAAGTGAAGAACTGATGAACCGTGAGGATGAATTAGGACGGCTGACCATTTCCTTTTACGCTTTGCTGGGTCAAGTCACGGTAAATGAGCGGCGTTTGCGAAAGGAAACAGCAAAGTCGGCTCAAGCGCTTCAGGCATTGCAGCAGACTCAGGCACAACTCATTCAAACTGAGAAGATGTCTAGCCTGGGACAATTGGTGGCTGGGGTTGCCCACGAAATTAACAACCCAATTAACTTTATCTATGGCAATTTACCCCACGCTACAGAGTACGCCCAAGATTTGATGGGTCTAGTTGATCTTTACGATGATACTTCGGCAAGTTCTGACCCCAAGATTACAAGCTATCGAAAAGAGATTGACCTGGATTTTTTGATGGAAGATTTGCCAAAGATGCTGGAGTCTATGAGCATTGGAGCCGATCGCATTCGAGAAATTGTTTTATCGCTGCGAAATTTCTCGCGGTTAGATGAAGCTGAAATGAAGCGGGTCAACGTTCATGAGGGCATCGACAGCACCTTGCTAATTTTGCAAAGTCGTCTGAAAAACATCACAGGACAAACCGGGATTGAAGTGGTCAAAGACTACGGAGAACTGCCACTGGTTGAATGTTATGTGGGGCAGCTAAATCAAGTGTTCATGAATATTGTGAGTAATGCGATCGATGCCTTAGAGCAATACAATCAGCAGCGATCGCCCGCAGACATTGCCGCCGATCCTTCTGTGATCACAATTCACACAGAAGTAATTGCTTCACAGAACTCTGATTCTAGATCATCCTCCCTGAGTGCCGATCCTAAGGCAGTGTTGATCAGCGTTCGTGATAATGGGGCAGGCATTCCGGCTGCAAACCAATCGCGGCTGTTTGATCCATTTTTTACAACGAAGCCGATCGGCAAGGGAACCGGATTAGGCTTATCAATTAGCTATCAAATCGTAGTAGAAAAACATCGTGGGACGCTTAAGTGCATTTCGGAACCCGGAAAAGGCACAGAATTTCGGATCGAGATTCCCGTATTACAAGAAACCAAATCTCCAGACGCTTGATGGCTCAAATGAGCAAGTTCTAGGATATAAAGCACTGTAGTTGAATCAATCCGATGCCTACACCTGAAGCAAACCCAAAGACAGCAAAGACTCCAGAGTCTGCACCAAACCTCTACGAAACTGATTTCTATGCGTGGGTGCAGGAACAAGCAACACTGCTTCATAGCCAACAGTGGAATCACATCGACTTGCCAAACTTAATTGAGGAAATTGGATCTTTGGGGAGGCAGCAACGACAAGAACTACGCAACCGTTTGAGTGTGTTGATGGGGCACTTGCTGAAGTGGGAATATCAACCGCAATATCGTAGTCGTAGTTGGTTAGCAACACTTCGCATCCAGCGTCGTGACACGCTGCGGTTACTGAAAGACAACCCCAGCCTCCAACCTGATCTGGATGATGCGCTGCAAGAAGCTTATGAAAATGCGAAAGACTTGGCAATGGGAGACACTGATTTGCCAGAACAGACTTTTCCTCTTGGTTGCCCCTACCACTTGAGCGAGATTTTGGGCGATCGCTTTTATCCAGGTGAACCGAGTGAATTAGTCGGCAATTCAAAACGGTAAATCTCAATCGAGTACAATTGAAGGATTTTTTACCGTAGAAAAAGCGTGAAACGTAAACAATTTGTCCAGACCGCGATCGCCAGTGCCGCTACAGGTTCAGCCCTAATCGCTTGCCGAGCCAATACGAGTGCATCTAGCGCAAGTGCGTCCTTGCCCACGATTAACTGGCAGATGGCGACCAGTTGGCCGATCGCGTTGGATACCATCTTTGGCGGTGCTAAAACATTTTGCGATCGCGTCGCAGCGATTACCGGAGGCAAATTTAAGATTACCCCGCGTGCAGCAGGTGAGCTAGCTCCGCCCTTAGAAGTGTTAAATGTGGTCTCCCAAGGCGCAGTCCCCTGTGGTCATACAGCAGCCTATTACTATGTGGGTAAAAGCCCTGCTGCTGCATTTGGCACCACGCTACCCTTTGGCTTAAACGCTCAACAGCAGAACGCTTGGCTATATGAAGCAGGCGGATTAAAAACCCTGCAAGCTCTGTATGCTCGCAAGTTTGGGGTGATTCAGTTTCCCGCAGGCAACACGGGGGTGCAGATGGGCGGCTGGTTTCGTAAGGAAATCTCAAAGGTGAGCGACCTGCAAGGGTTAAAGATGCGGATTCCCGGACTGGGAGGGCAGGTCATGGGCAAACTGGGCGTGACGGTGCAGACCTTACCCGGTGGGGAAATTTTTCAGGCACTGCAAACGGGGGCGATCGATGCGGCTGAATGGGTGGGTCCCTACGACGACGAAAAATTAGGACTGCACAAAGTCGCCAAATTCTATTATTACCCTGGCTGGTGGGAGCCTGGTCCAACGTTGGAGGTGCAAATCAACCTGAATGAATGGAAGAAACTGCCAGTCGAATATCAGGCAGCGATTCAAGCAGCAGCGTTTGAAGCCAACATAACGATGCTGGCTCGGTATGATGCCCGAAACAACGAAGCGCTTCAGCGTCTGCTCCAAGGCGGTGTCACTCTACGCCCCTATAGCAATGAGATTTTGGCGGCAGCAGAAAAAGCGGCATTTGAGTTGTACGACGAATTTTCTGCCAAAGATGCAGATTTCAAGAGTATTTTTGCAGAATGGAAGCCGTTCCGCGATCGCATCTATGCCTGGAATAACATCAACGAGGGTAGCTTTGCCCGTCACAGTTATGCCAACCTCAAGCTATAAAATTGGCTGTGCAGACAGATCGACCAGCCAGCGCACCGTTTGAGGAAAACTGATCACCAAAAGCAATACCACCACCTGTAACACCATGAAAGGCAGCGCACTTTTGTGAATATCAATCGTGCTGATTTCCTTGGGGGCAACACTTTGCAAATAGAACAGAGAAAAACCCACCGGAGGCGAGATAAAGGCGGTTTGCAAATTAATCGCCATCACCACCCCAAACCACACCATATCCAGCCCTAACTGCTGGGCGGCGGGCACTAACAGGGGCATGGCAATAAAACAAATTTCGATAAACTCTAAGAACACGCCCAAAAGAAAAATCACAATATTACTCACAATCAGAAAAGCAATCTTGCCACCCGGCAAATTTACCAACAGATTGGTAATCAGGGTTTTGCCACCCAACCCATCAAAAACAATGCTAAAAAACGCTGAGCAAAACAAAATCATCAGCACCACTGATGACACCACTGCCGTGGAATGAGCCGCCGATTTAATCAATGCCCAATTGAGTTTGCAATTCAGCGCCGCCAACCCACAGGCTCCTACGGCTCCCACTGCGCCTGCTTCCGTCGGCGTGGCAATGCCAAAGAAGATGCTGCCTAACACGGCAAAAATCAGCAGTAAGGGGGGAATGACGGCTTTCATTACTCGTCGTACCAGTGCCATTCCACTGATTTGTCGAGCTTCTAGGGGCAGTGCAGGCGCGACACTCGGCTTGAAAAATGCGAGTCCCAAAACATACAAAGCATAAGATCCCGATAGCATCAATCCCGGAATCAACGCCCCCAAGAAGAGGTCACCCACCGACACGCCCAATTGATCGCTTAAGACGAGCAGCACCAGACTAGGGGGCAGAAGTTGAGCCAAGGTGCCCGACGCGATGATCACCCCCGCAGCTAGTTGTTTGTCATAGCCATAGCGCAGCATCACCGGTAATGCCAGCATTCCCATGATGATCACCGTGGCGGCGACAACGCCTGTGGTTGCTGCCAATAATGTGCCGACAAAAATCACCGCCAGTGCTACCCCACCCCGCAGCGGTCCCAGCACAATGCCGATCGTCTCCAGCAGTTCTTCTGCCAGTCCCGATTTTTCTAAGACTGCACCCAAAAACACAAAAAAGGGAATTGCCAACAGCGTGAAGTTGGACATGGTGCCAAACCAGTTGTTGAACAACAGCAACAGCCGACTAGGGTCAAACGCGCCGACAAACCAGCCGATCGCCCCAAAGATGATCGCCGTCCCCGCAAACGAAAATGCGACTGGATAGCCCGTCATCAGGATGAAAAAGAAGCCGACAAACATCGCGATCGCTAACCATTCAAAGCCCATAGTTTTCCTGCTCAAAAGTCATGTGCGCGTTGTCAGATAATTCAAAGGATTGTAGCCAGTTAGATATAGGCTCCTTATTCAAGCGGCAATTGTTTGGCATCTTCTTGCAAGATTTGAACCCCGTGCGCATATCCCTTCAAAATCGCCAGATACTTAATGGCTTGTGAAATCGCCTGAGCAAGCAACAGGGCAAAACCAACAATAAGCATTGTTTTGATCGGCGATCGTGGCAATCCATCGGCATCCGGGGATATTTCCCAACTCCCCCACGTCCCATCCGGTAACTGCCCCCAAGACTGCAAAACGGGATTGACACTCACCCAAATTCCCAGCACACAAAAGGGAATCAGAAAAAAGACGGTGCCCAGGAAATCGACCAGCGCTCGCCGTTTTTCACTCCAGCGGGCATAAAGAAAATCGACTCGAACATTAGCGCCTTGTTTGAGGATGTAGGCAAAGCCGAGAAGAAACATCAATGAAAACAAATACCATTGCAGTTCGATCAACGCGTTGGAAGATAGCTTGAGTCCAATCAACCGTCCGATGTAGCGGGCAATAACGTTGTAGAACCCAACCGCGATCGTCAAAATTACCATCCACGCACTCAGGCTACCGAGAACGTCCGTAACGCGATCGATAGCCTGAGAGAGTTTAAGGAGGGCACGAATATGAGAAGGCTTGATAAAGGTGTGCAAGACTAAGTGCTGCTGTTAAAGCCTACAAGTTTCGCACACGATAATATCACGTCAGTTCAACGAGGAAGACGATCGCCGTAGACATCCCAGCGATCGCTCTTTGGCTCATTTCCAGCCGGAGCCAAAGGATCAACCGTTCTGGCAACGATCTAAAGCATTACCAAAATGGGACATTACGCTTGTTCCAAGCGAGTCCGGGATGTTATTTAGTGGCAGACCCCTTAGTTCAGTTTTGGAGCCAAAATTCCCCTCAAGGATTCAATCCCCTAAGGTTTATTGGTTCCTTATCTTTACTACCCGTCGTTTGTGGAACTGTGTTAGGTGATTCCATATCAGGAAACGAAAGACCTGATGTAATTGATCACCACATATTACAGTGCTCAGCACAATTTACTGGAAGACCACTGCGCCAAGTTCAAGGGACATCAAGTTGTGTGGCGAAGGATGCCGATCAATTTGTAGCCAAGCTGGGGCAATCGACAATAAATCTCTTGCGAAAGTGGCAAATTAGGAGGTTCAAACTATCAGAAACTCCTGTCAAAAATCGATTTATGCAAGAAGTCTAATTTGAGCAAGACAGTCAAAGCAATCGAATGAGGGAAAATAGTACAGCTATACCTTCATTGTGCGCACTAAAGGTGCAACCGTTTTGTAGTTGGTTGAAAATGCTTCAGCGATCGCTGGAACTATTCTTCTACTCCATTCATCAAACGCTGTAAGACTTCCAATCCCTTCTTTACTCTACGAGACACTGTCACAGCGCTAATTCCCAAACGTTCTGCGGTTTCCTTTTGAGTCAAATCGTGTAGGAAAACAAATTCCAAAATTTGGCGAGTCCGCTTTTCTAAATGTGCTAGTGATTGTTGCAGACGAATCTGATCTTCTTGAGCAAGTTGAAAACTGCGGTACTGAGTATCTGGAACAAGCTCACCCAAAGAAGCCGTGCCGTTTTCCTCATCGCCTATCGGCGCATCCAGGCTAAGAACAGAGCGATTTTGGCAGGCAAGCTTGATTTCTTGCCATTCCACTGTGGAAATTTTCAACGCTTCAGCAATTTCAAAATCATTAGGATGACGATTTAACGTTACTTGTAACTCTCGTGAAATCCAAACTGCTTGCCTCTGAAGCGCAAGCCAGCGGCGTGGAATACGAACAGAGGGACTTTTGTCGCGTAAATAGTGCTGAATTTCGCCTCTAATGTATGGAATGGCAAAAGAGCTAAAGGCGTGTCCTTTAGAAATATCAAACCGTTCGATCGCACGAATTAGACCAATACTACCGACTTGAAGCAGGTCTTCATAGCTCTCAGTGCATTGATTGATCCAATGATGGGCTTCTCTTCTGACTAGCCCAAAATTGATTTCTACTAAACGATTTCTAAGCTGATGGGAAGGAATCTTTTGATAGTCTCGCAAAAGCTGTAAGCTTTCACTCTTCAATTCATAATTGGCGATCGTAGGCATGACGAGTTTCAGTGGTAGAGCATTAAACCTAGAACTACTATTAAGTACGCTCACTTACTTTCTATGGAGTGGAAACTTAGCAAACGGCAGCTTAAACTGCCAACAGCAAGAGCTTCTCAACACTCTAAGAATTTTCAGTCAGTGGTTTAAGCTATGAATAGTGACTTCAAGCTCAAAGCGCTACTCAGACCAGTTCTATACTTGTGCATATTCAATTTATTGGTTAGAACGACTTGCTGGCAATAGCATTTTTACGGAAAAAATTCTTTCTGAGATCTTTCCCAAAAAGAATTTATCAATCAATCATCGTAGCAGATGATATTGCCCCAATAAACTGAGAGCATTTAAAAATAGTGAGGTGAAGATTTTTGACTTCTGTGAAACTACGTTTTATATGAAGAACCTTAAGCCAGTGGGGATTATTTCTCCACTGGCTTAAGGTTCAAATTCTAAAAACTAGCATGACTGGATAAATTAAAGCATTTAGCTAGTCTCCCGAAACATGACTGAATCAGGTAGTAGATTCAACTCGTCCATAGAACAGACCACGAATTTTGACATCTTTAGCTGCGTGAGAACCCATATCCGTCTCAGAGGGCTGAATGCTTTCAAAATTGCCAGCGACTTCACCCGTTGATCCATCAACCTTAGTGATTTGGAGCGAAATCTTACCTTTATCCAGTTGAAAACGCTTAACGTTTTCCTTTGCTAGTTCCTCACTATCTGCTTGGGCTGGAAGGGCTACAGCATTGTCATATCCAGAGGTCAAACCACGACCTTTTGGGTCTAAAAAGTTAGACGTTCGATAAGACGGAACTTTAAACTCACCCTCAAAATCGGTAGAGGCGCTAATTGCTGACAATCCTGGCTGAGTGGTCGCAACCAGTTCCTTGATTGTAAATAAGAAGGGAACTCGTTCACCCCCAGGAAGCTGGACTGTAACCGCTTGAAAATCAATTCCATCTTCTTCAATAAAGGTTATACTTCCATCCGAATTGGTCTTCAGTTTCCCTTGAACTGAATCGATCGATGAAGTGTACCGAGTCATCAATTTAGTAGCAACAAATTCAGCAGCCTGACGCTTGTTAACGCTTTCTTCTTTTACAAAGAAAGTAGTTGGTTGGAGACACAAGCTTGTCAATGAATAGGATTTATTACCTTCTAAAGGAATTGAACCCCGACTAGTTTCACTGATCTGAGGGCAAGAGTTTGCCAGACCGGTGCCTCTAATCTCATCGTAGGTTAGCGATTCTTTGCTTGAAGCGGGGCTGTCTGTACAAGCAGTTAGAACACTAAAACAAAGTGCCACTAGGGCAACAATCAATGCGCGATACCTCATGAACAACCTCAATAACGTTAATTTAATCTGTGGGATTATCTCTGATGCTTCTCGGAGGAAGACCGTTTCATTGACCAGGTAAGAAGTCGAAAACTTTGAGAAAAACGCTTTAATTTCACAAAGTCGGCAGAAAAAAGTCTGATTTATCAGCAGTTTAGGGCAACAAACAAGCTAACCTGTTTTCAAACCAGCCAACCCATACCAATTAAAAATTGTATAGGACAAAGTAATACGATCTTGTAGCTGTAACTAAGCCAACTCAACTCAATCTTAGACATCTAAGATACTCTACCGAAAGTTATGAATCCTTTGATTCATCTAGGGAAAATAATTAATCACAAAGTCACTTGCGAGTTCACTCTATGAGTAGTCACGAAATCCCTAAAACTGATCTTGAAGAAGGTCTTCAATCTATCAGACACATAACTTGGGCGATCGCCCACGACCATCAGGGCGACAGCCTTTCTCTCTTGGCAATATTAAGATTGCTGGAGCAAGTTCATCAAGAAATCCGGGATGACTTATTTCAACAATCTCTTCCTGACAATCGACAATCTCTGTATAAGCTGCTGAGGGATATAGAAACCAAAGGAGGTTGGCCCTATATCTACCGCATGAAACTTCAATCAATCATGGAAAAAATGCATCTAGAAGACGAGGCAACAAAAATGAATTTGGATTCCTCCAAAATCTCCCCTCCTCACTGAATCGAGCCAATTAGCTAGAAACTGAGATTAACTAGGAGCCGCAGTGTTTTAGCCAAAAAAGCTTTTAGAACAGGAAGTTGTAGGGAAATGAGAGCAATTGACTACCAAAAAGTGTTGATTGCTAGCTTGTGGCTCTTTATTCTCCCTCGTTGCTTGTCGTCTGAATGTACAAAATGAGTAGAAAAACAGTAGGAACCAGAACAAACAAGATCGTTGCTATAAACCCAAGGTCATTGACCTGCATAAGCTTAACCCTCTTAAAATTCGCGATCGCCGATTTCTATCAGAATACCACTGCCAATGGTCATGATTAAACAATGGCAAACACACTCACGCTGAATCTAAAAGCTGGCAAAGCCATTTTCATTCCAATCAGCGCCAGAATTAAGGCTTAGTCTTGACTTCTACAGAACCGTGAACTGTAGTCTGGCAAGCAAGACGATAACTTTCTGGCTTTTTACGAAGCTTCTTACTTTCTACCTCTGTTTTAGGCGAAAGATTTTCCATTCCTTCTAAAATCTCTACAACGCAAGTACCACACTGCCCATACCCGCCACAGTTCATCATCTTGCCAGTGAAGGTATATAAGTCAACGCCATTCTCCAGCGCTTTAAATCTTAAGTTTGCGCCATCCGCTACAACGATTTCTCGATTTTCTTTTACAAACTTGATAGTCATCAATTCACCTAACTGTAGTAGCTTTAAGCCGCTGGCTAATCGTAAAAAATTGTGTCTGAAACTGTCTGGTAGCTTTAACAAAAGAGGGAGCAGAGGAATTGGTAACCTTAGAAATACTTAATCTAAGTTTAAGAATCGCGATCGCACCCCACCATCAACTCTATTGCCCTCCAAAAGCATGAAACAACGGGGAAAGTACCCTAATTAAACCAGGTAAAAACCAGTAGTCATCTCAACAAACAACTTGGTGTTGGTCGAGCAAACGGTTGTGGAAGCCAGAATTCCCATAAAACACAGACACCCATCCAAAGAAAATTAGAACTTTTCAAACAAAACGCTTTCAGTACCGTTACGAAGCGTTAGGTTGCTTGCAATCGCCTCAAATACTAGTTTACACTTCGTTATACCTTTTCATTTTTACAAACTCCTTTCTAGGGCTGTGTATTGGATAAACTGTGAAGTGCAGCGCTTGAAGGATGTTTTTTTGATTAGAGACTGTCTTAAACAGATTTACCAAGGGGACAGCACTTTAATAAAATGCAAAAAGAGACATCAAGCAGAATTCATCTAATCACTAAGGAGAAGCGTAATCAATGGGGTTACCCTGGTACCGTGTACATACCGTCCTAATTAATGATCCAGGACGGTTGATTGCTGCTCACCTAATGCATACTGCCTTAGTAGCAGGGTGGGCAGGTTCGATGGCACTTTATGAACTTGCTATTTTTGATCCTAGTGATCCCGTTCTAAACCCAATGTGGCGGCAGGGAATGTTCGTACTGCCCTTTATGACTCGTTTGGGCGTTACAGGTTCTTGGGGCGGTTGGAGTGTTACTGGCGAATCTGGCGTTGATCCAGGCTACTGGTCGTTTGAAGGGGTAGCGGCGGCTCACATCGTTCTTTCAGGTTTACTATTCCTAGCTGCATGTTGGCATTGGGTCTATTGGGACTTGGAGCTTTTCAGAGATTCTAGAACAGGTGAACCTGCTTTAGATCTTCCCAAAATGTTTGGCATTCATCTATTGCTGTCTGGACTGCTTTGTTTTGGGTTTGGAGCCTTCCATCTAACAGGGCTGTTTGGTCCTGGAATGTGGGTTTCAGATGCTTACGGATTGACTGGCAGCGTCCAGCCTGTTGCGCCTGAGTGGGGTCCATCTGGTTTTAATCCGTTTAATCCAGGTGGTATTGTTGCTCACCATATTGCCGCAGGTGTTGTAGGGGTAATTGCTGGATTATTCCACTTGAGTGTTCGCCCTCCTGAGCGTCTTTATAAGGCTCTACGGATGGGGAACATTGAGACAGTTTTGTCCAGTAGTATTGCTGCTGTATTTTTTGCAGCTTTTATCGTTGCTGGCACAATGTGGTACGGCAATGCAGCCACCCCAATCGAATTGTTTGGACCAACTCGTTACCAATGGGACGGGGGATACTTCAAACAAGAGATTGAGAAACGAGTTCAAGCAGATTTGGCAGAGGGTGCAACCTTGGCGGAGGCGTGGTCAGCTATTCCTGAAAAGTTAGCTTTCTACGACTACGTAGGCAACAGTCCTGCAAAAGGCGGTCTGTTTAGAACGGGCGCAATGGACAAGGGCGATGGTATTGCTCAGAGTTGGTTAGGGCATGGAGTTTTCACTGATCGGGAAGGACGCGAACTCAATGTTCGTCGTTTGCCTAATTTCTTTGAAAACTTTCCAATTGTCTTGACTGATAAAGATGGTGTTGTACGGGCGGATATTCCTTTCCGTCGTGCAGAATCGCGATACAGTTTTGAGCAGGCTGGCGTAAATGTCAACTTTTACGGTGGTCGGTTGAATGGGAAAACTTTCTCTGAACCCACCGATGTTAAGAAGTATGCTCGTGCGGCTCAATTGGGAGAACCGTTTGATTTTGATCGCGAAACTTTGAACTCAGATGGTGTATTCCGCACCAGTCCCAGAGGTTGGTTTACCTTTGGACATGCGGTTTTTGCGCTGCTGTTCTTCTTTGGTCATATCTGGCATGGCACCCGAACTCTGTTCCGGGATGTGTTTGCTGGGATCGATCCAGAACTGTCTGAAGAACAAGTCGAGTGGGGTTTCTATCAGAAATTGGGTGATAAATCCACCCGTCGGAAAGAAGCTATCTAGGCAAGTCCTTTTAATGAATGGGGAGTGGCAGATTTACGGAGCTAAGTCGCCATTCCCTCTTTTTAGATAGAGTGTAATTGAGCTAATTTTGGGAGATTAGATTATGGAAGCGG
>CASBQE010000259.1 GCA_949127665.1 Synechococcales cyanobacterium PMM_0083 | reverse complement strand
GCAAACTGGCGTATTTGGAGGAAAAACATTTCCTGTTTGTGGTACAGGAAACTCCTATGTTTGCCATTGAGGTGATGAGAAATTATTCAAATCGCCTCAGACATTTGATGGATGCTTCTCAGTAGAGGGAGAAAATCTATCGGGGTGACGTGCAGCAATTCCAAATTCGGGACGAGCTTACGTCATTCCAGCCGATCAGTACCCCTCTATGAAGCTTGAACAGAAAGGAAAATCAAGGGTTTCAGCCTCTGAGATTTTTGAGTTTGGAATTGCTAATGTCTACAGCGGTGGCGAGAATGTGCAGAATTTTAATGTCCAGGTCAGCGGCAAGTAATGCCCTGCGATCGATTGCCTGCACCGCTTCGGGTAATGGTATCGACTACGGTAGAACCATCTTTACTGGACGCTAATTGCGCCTGTTGCAGGAGAGGTAGGTTCCACACATCTTCTGTGGAGTTTGAATGCTGGGGGCGATCGCGCGGTTCTCCGGCAATTGGCAGAGCGGAACCCATTGCTGACTTTGCGAAGGATCACACTCCAGCGCAGTACTTGTTCGCTGGCATTGTTCGTGGGCAGAATAGTGGTGTCATCCAAGGACAGAAATAAATCCAGATCTCCGACTTCTTGGAGAAGTCGCAGACCTCACTGATCCTTCGTGCCATTCGGCTATAGACGGTCTTGGATGTTTTTCCGCAATGCGGCGATTTCAGCTTGGAGTGCTCGAATGGACTTTTCGCTGGCAATTTCACCGTCATCATTATTTGGTCTTGACCCACAAAAAACGTGGCAATGGTGGCTGTCACATAGCCACTATTGCAAAGTTCTGATGATGTATGAACTTAGATGCTGAAACAGGATGGATCTAGATAGAGTCAAGGCTTAACCAATCAGTTGAGCAACTCGGAAGGCAGATGCGATCGCGCCTTCATGTAAGCCATCTCCTAGATAAGCTCCTGCATGGTAGGTATTGTTCTCTCCATTGGTCGCAACCACTTGATCTCGGTAGCGAAAAGATTCTGTCGTATACAGCGGCGTGTGATGTTCTTGGGTGTGGATAATGCGCTCTTTGGCAATCAATTCCTCTAATTGGAACGATAGAAAATATTGCTGAGGTGACGAGATATCACAAAGCTGATTTAGGTAGCTGTTATAGCCCCATTGAGTCTCTGTCTGAAAAAAATCAAATTCCGTGGGGTGTTGGATACCCTGGTTTTGATACATGGAATTATCCTGATGCACCGTTGTGGTGACATTGTTGGCTTGCCAAGCTGAAAAGCGTTTGGTTTCAGCATCGGTTGAGTCAGCTAACAGCGCCATCACTTGGTCGGGTGACGTGGCAAACACAACTTTATCAAACTCCTGGATCTCACCGTTTAAGCGCTCGATTTTCACACCATCTGGACTTCTGAAAAGATTGGCAATCTCCACATTCAATAAGACTTCACCTTTAAAGCGCTCCAGAATTTTTTCAATATAGGAATATGCACCGCCTTCAATCCTGAGCCATTTGACTGCGAGGTAGTCGCGTAACATCGGAACCGCTAGTTCTGCTGGAAAGTTATCGATCAGATCCATCGGCATGGAGTAGCTATACATCGTGAGCAACTTTAGCCAGGTATTGCTCATACTTTGGTTATTCAAATAGTGAGACAGCGGCTGATCGTAAAAATTTTCCATCTCAGCAAATCGGGTTTCCAGCCATAATCCAATAGAACGGGCATGAACGATATCGAACCGTAGATATTCAATCAGGCGGTGGATGCCTGTATAGTTATTCTCAATCGTGACCCCCGATAAAAAGTGACTGCCATCTTTGGGGAATAACGCTGAACCGACACGAATGGGTTCTAGTTCCACTCCTAGCTCTTGCATCAGAGCGAGAAAGTTGTGAAATACAGTCGGAAATTCCAGCACTCCACTTTCCAACATTTCAGTGCAGTCAGATTGGTTTGGCTTCACATTCTTGTTGAGTGTCCGAATATGCCCTCCCAATATGGGCTGTCGTTCAAACACGGTGACATGATGCCCTTGTTTATCAAGCAGGTAAGCTGTCGCCATACCGCTGGCTCCTCCACCAATCACTGCAATTCTCATCGCTGACCTCTAAGTTGATAAAATGGATAAGATAGGTGGCTGTTTAGCTATTGTCTAAAAGCACGTCGCCGGATAAGCGTTGATATAGCAGTGTTCCTGTCCAAAATGTGGGCGCAAAGCCGGGATAGCCCGATGAAGCATTGCAGAAGTAGAACTGGTTGAGCGAGGTTTCGTGATTCAACCGTCCCAGCCCCATGTTGCGCGGTGTGAGAATGGAGCCGTAGGAATTGCCGCTGGGGCACCAGCAAAAGCGTTCGTTAGTGGTGGGGCTGCCTGTGATGTGGAAAACCATATGCTCTCTAAAATTCGGCACATAGTGTTTTTCGACCACATCCAACATGGAATCGAATATCTCTTGTTTTTTCTGACGGTAGGCTTTAGGATCACCATCGTGCAGTTGCTTGAAGTAGTCGTAATTGGCAACAGTCAGAAATTCGACAATCTGGCAATCTTCTGGGCAATCCCGACTCGCTTCTGTGAGTAAAGTGGGCGTTGTCATCGCAAAGCTAGGATTGGAAAAGTCATTGTGTTCATACATCTGAGCAAAGGCTACATTCAGATCTTGATGCCCGGTATGGAAGAGATTCCACTTGCCAAAGCCATAGTCTCGGAGGTCGATATCTTTGACGACACAGTAGACCATGTAGTTAGATGCTGAATACTCATAGTTGAGCTTTCGGCGCACGGTTTTAGAGAACTTCTCTTCCCCAATCATTTTGGCGACTCTTTGGGGATCGATATTGCAAATCACGGTGTTGCCTGTAAATTCGTGAGTTTGATGGGTGGTGAGATCCATTGCCTCAACACCTGTGACCGTTTTGTCTGTGGCTCTAAAGTTCATGACTTCATGGTTGAGCAATACCTGCCCTCCGTGAGATTCAATTACTTTGACAAGCGAATTGATCACCTGTTCAAAATGCTGGGTTGGATAAAATGCACCCGCTTGATAGCCTCTGAACAAGGCAACCCAGGCATAGAACGAGAGTTGATTGGGCGGCAGCAAAAAATCAGGCCATTGCAGCGCCAACAGAGTTTGAGCAGCTTGCGGTAGCTGAAACTTGTCGAATACATCTTGAAGGGTGCTGTTGAGATGTTGGGCGGCACAAACCACTTCACCCGGATGCTTGAGCAGTTCAATGGGCTTCACTGGAGGGGCGAGTCTTTTCAAACCTGCGCCCGTTTTCTCGACTTCGCTCACAAATTGACGGATGCGATCGCCATGTGCCGGAAACAGCATGGTCAAGCGCTGGATCAGTTCCTCCGGTTCTGAAGGAATGTCTAACGCATGTCCCGGCATTCGCATATGGTCAAAGCCATCTGGGTCATATTGCTCAAAGGTCACTTCTTGATCCAAGCCCAGCTTCTTAAGGACTCGATTCACCAGTTGTCCTTCACCACAATCCCAAACATAGTGAAATTGAGCATTAAACGTATATTTTTTAGCCATCGTAAACGTGTGCCCAAAGCCGCCGGGATGCTCATGGGCTTCGAGAACTTGCACGGTTTTGCCGGAGTTTGCCATCAAAGCGCCAAAGACCAGTGCGGATAAACCACTGCCGACAATCAGGTAATCCGGTTTCATAGGAGGTTTCCTTGATCAATAAACATCTTGCGATCGACTTTATTTGAGTAACCTTGATCCGATTAGAGAACGTCTTTCCCCAATAGATCTTCTCCAATCTCCATCCTGTTTCTCTTTGCTTTCCTTTACAACCAGTTTCTTGCTAAAGTCTTTCTCAATACTGCCCCCTAATCGGCTTGAACTGGCTCGATCTCCCTGCCCTGTTAACGTTCGCGCTCCAAAGACCAAAACGATCAGGGCAGCAATGATAATGAGCAACGCTGTCGCGATCGCAAAAGGTCGCAAGCTATTGACAGCACTGGGGTAAATCGGAATCACCCACGCCCAGCCATTCACCGCCGTATGCAGCAAAATCGACATCAAGATGCTGCCGGATGTGTTGTTGTAGACCCAGGTGAATAGAATTGAGAGCGCGATCGTATTCAGCAAAAACAATCCAAACGGCAACTGATGTTGCCCTGTGCCGGAAATGAAAAATAGCGGTAGATGCCAACACGCCCAAATGATTCCGAGAATCACACTTGACCAAAAGGCACTAAACCTTCTTTGCAAAGCGGGTAAAGCGTATCCGCGCCAACCAAATTCTTCTCCCAGTGGACCGCCAATCAGCATCACTAGGAAAAAATTGGCGATCGCCAACCCCCAGCGCCCAGTAGCCGGAGAGTTCGGCAATGCTCCACCCAAGATTCCATGCAATCCCAAAGCCATCAACAAAACCAGAGCAGGTAATATCCAAACAATGACAAACCAGCGCCACTTGACCCGCCACTGAATTCCTCGTTTGAGCAAAGCCCGAATGCCTACTTGACCAGATTGCCACCCTGTCACGCCAAAGGCTGCAATCATTGGTCCGAAGCCTGCAACGATGCCCAATGCAGGATGCGTTAGGATTGCAAGTCGCCAAAACGACCATGACCACGCAAAACTAACGACAAAGTAAATCCACAGTGCCGCACTGTTCTGCTTAGAAGTAGTTGAATGAGACCGCATAGCCCTACCCTAAAAAACGTTGTAAAGATCGTTTGATCGACTTTATTTGAGTGATTCCAAGATCGACGGTTGTGCTTTACCCAATTTCCAGGCAAGGAGCGATCCCAACCCAATCAGACTCACAACAGACACCACAATGTCACCGATAAATGGCATCAGGGCAAGTAGTGTGACAATCAGCAACCCAATCAAGAACTGCTGCAAGCTGCTTCGCGGTTGGCGGAGCCTCTCTGGAAGAGAATCGCTGACTTGTTGACCGATGAATAGTGAAATTCCCAACGACCCAACCAATGATGATAGACCCATGATTAAACCGAGGAGTGGAATCAGTGGAATGCCAATGAGGGTGATTGCCAAAAAGATGTTGAGGGCAACAAAGGTAAACACTGCCCCAATTCCCCATAATGCACTTTGACCTGGATATTGACGCACAGTGGCTGCTAAGTTTGGCAGAAAAGCGGGTGTGGTCCGTAGCAAAATGATGCCAAGAATAGCACCGACGATCGCCGAGAAAATCCGCAAGCTGGCGTGAAAGAAATACATCGGCAAGAAGTAGTTTTGATCGCGATGCATTTCCATCATGCCTTGTCCATCATATCGATTATCGCGTATGCTTTTTGATCCGCCAATAGTGGCTCCTTCTGCTTGTACGACTTTGCCCCCGATCGCATAGGCATCGCCATCTACCCGTGCGCCTGACTTGAGAATGACATCTCCACCAACAGCGATCGCGGTTTGTGTCACCCGTCCATTGGGTTGAACGATCGTCGAGCCACCAATGGCAATCGCATTTTCTACAGCTTGTTTTTCTGCAACCGTGACATCTCCGCCTAATCGCATCAGATTGGTATTGTTGATGTTGAGATCAGTCTGTGCGTAGGTGTAGCCCGTCGTAGACATCGCATTTCCGGCAAACAGAAATACTATCGTCGAGATAAACGCGATCGCTAATGTTTTCCAGTTCATAGTTAAGACTCCTATATTTTCTTTTGCAATCTCGCCAGATCAATTAGGCGATACTGAACTAACTTCACCTTTGAACCCGATCGAATTTGAAACCGATAGAAACTAAATCGTTCATTTTTTAATCGACTCTCTACACTACTTTGAACGACTACTGTTTGATTTCCTGTATAAGTTAGTTGATTACGGTATAAATCGTAATCAAAAGCAATTAAAAGTTTGAAGACTCAGTGATCTAAAATTGCTGTGGAGAGTAATACTGATCGAAATTTTATCCATGAATGACAGTGTGAAGATTGAATGCCTTTTCATACAACGCATACAATTCAACCACGCCGACAAACATGATTTCAAACATCCTTGCGTCATACTCTAAGCAGCACTTTACAAAGTTGTCTAGGAGAAAATCATGAGTGAGAAGCTTGATAACTTCACTAACGGTCTTCGAGATAAATTAAATGATATTAACGCTCGTCTGTCATCAGTCGGAGGAAGCATAAAGCCTGCCTCTAAAGAAACCCAAGCAGCGATTGAATCCAAATTGTATGAGGTTAAAGTAACGCTGGAAACTAACCCCATAGAACATCCTGAGATTTGATGTTGCCTTTACTCATGGCATTGGTTTCTGAACGAGCGATCGCGATAGTTCCGTGAATGATCATTGCTAGTCAAGCATTCTAGGAATCATCAGGCATCAACCATCCAGCGTCTTACTCCTAGTACGTCTAGATCTTTGACTTCTCCCAGCGATTAGAGATCTGGAAACTCGCAACTGCTTCATCGAACACTTTTAGATACAATCATTCTCGGAGATTTTATGTCATCTTCTTTAGCTCAAGGTATTCTCGTCACCATCATTGGTGAGGCTGTATTGCAGGATCGGCTGATTCATCTGCTCACAAAACTAGATGTATCCGGCTACACGATTAGCGCGGCGCAGGGTGCTGGAAGTCATGGTAGGCGGATGGGTGATATTGCTGGTTACAACACCAACATTCAAGTCAAAGTCATTGTTACCTCAGAAATATCTGACCAAGTGCTGCAAGCCCTGAAGCCGCTTCAGGCTAATCACGCTTTGATTGCGTTCCGACAAACTGTAGAGGGTTTGTTTGATTAAACCAGCACTGGCTGCTATCTGTGAATGAAAGTCTGAGTGAAGCACAGGTTGTCAGCAAACAGAAAAATTTTATCAATTGGCGGCAACCGATGATTACTTAGTAGAGAGTGCATCTCATAAATAGCAATTTTCATCCGAATTCACAACAAAGTTTAAGTGTTAATCCTTGGATGTTGATTCGGCGTAAGTGAGAGAACAATTCTAGATAACCTGTTCATCTCTACTTACAGATATTTCTAGCAATTCAATTATTTTTTGAGGACTTACCATTCACCTGTGATTCAAGCAACAAATCAATCATGAATTCAAACGTTGGGCTGTTATGTTCATAGTTGTTAGTTGATGTCAGATGCTAGCAATGATTCATTCACGTCATTGATATCACCTTAATGCCTGAGTAAACTTCAAGACTTCTAAACAAGAGGAATTATTATGTCTGATAACCAAACGATCCAGAATATTATTCACGCCACTGTAACCGCTCCTCAGCGAGTCATCCGCTATGTTTCAAGCGCAGTGATTCGGATTTTCAGTCCCAGTGATGACAACTATCCATCGACTGGAGTTCAACCCTTTGAGGGAGATCCAGCAGATGAGAAGCCGCTCTGAGATTTGGTTAGTAGGTTTGTAGAAATTCCCATCATCGATGAAAACCTGAATATGGATCGCACACAATGGTTGAAACAATGACTAAAACCCAAGAGATTTCTCTCGATGAGTTGTGGGAATCGGCATCGATTGGCAATCAGGTTTTCGATCCCGAATTGCTCACCGATCGCCCCGGTCTAGCGCGTCGCTATTTGGAAAACGCGATCGCTCCCGGTACACCACTCGCCACGGCAGTTCGACTCTGGATGCACGGCGAAATTAAACTGGGGAAAAAATGGCACCCGTTTAAGGGCGAGGAAGTGATCTGCTGGAATCGCGGCATGATCTGGCGGGCGATAGCTTGGATGAATGGCTTGCCGATTTGGGGAGCCGATCGTATCGTGGATGGTGTCGGTGAGATGAAGTGGAAAATTCTGGGACTATTTCCAGTGATGCAGGCATCTGGTGTTGATCTCACTCGCTCCGGTGTGGGGCGCGTTCAGGTAGAGTCGATGTGGCTACCTTCTATCCTCTGTAATCCTGACATCTCTTGGATGGAGTTGAACGCTTCTCAAGTTCAGGCAAATTTCACAGCATTCGGCGAACCAGCCAAACTCACCCTAACCGTTAACGGTCAAGATGTACCAGAGCAAGTCAAACTCGATCGCTGGGGCAATCCAGAAGGTGAAGCGTTTCACTACGTCGATTTTGGAGGAATTGCCGAAGCCAGTAAAACCTTTGATGGCTACACAATTCCGACAGAACTCCGGGCGGGGTGGTTTTTCGGCAGCGATCGCTTTGAGTCCGAGGGAGAATTCTTTCACTGCACGATCGATAAGGCTATCTACCGATGAAAGTTGAGTGCTGAAATACTCTCATCACGAGCAGCAGGAGTGCAATGACCAGCAATCCACCATAGAACAGGAACATGCGATTCTCTTAGAGAGAGGCTACGCCAACGCCAAACCACTTGGGCAAGAAGAAAATGTCGGTTGTTTGACCACGATAGGATTCCAAGTTTTCAGCGTAAATTGTCAGGGGACAAGTCCAATTGTTGGCAATAAGAACGATTACTTCGATCGCAAACAACGCGACTGCGATCCATGTGAAGATCGAGATCTTGTCAACAATGACCTCATACAGTTCTACTGTATGAGGTCATTGTTGAATACGAAGATTGCACTATGAACCGATCTGACGAATGTGATTTAGTGCAGCATTAAATTTAAATGCACGAGATTTTTTCTACTTAAAATATGCGTATTGGATGCTGTGCCGGATGTTCAGCTCTCTGCAACACTTCCTTCCTGAGCTTTTTGAAGAAGATACCAAGCAGGATTCGTCGATTACTTATAAATTGCTTTGTCGATCGTGCAGTGGAAGGATTCGCCCTCGGACTCAAAGCGTTCACTGCTGAATAACCAGCCAATGCGAAGACGAGTCGGTATCGTGTAGCCGTCGAATGTACCACTATCCTCGACAATTCCCCCAAAAACGCCATAGTGAAACGCTTCACCTTTTAGGCTGCCCCAGCGATCGACTTTGACCTGCTCCAAGACTCCCTGATTGTTTATCGTCAGGGTAATCTTGGCGGGTTCTCCGAGGGCTGTGAAGGTTGCCTGAACTTGGGAAGCGTTTAACTCCGTCCAGATGATGTCAGGGTTGCAGAGAACGGATGGTAGCCATATGGACTCTATCTGAAATCG
>CASBQE010000258.1 GCA_949127665.1 Synechococcales cyanobacterium PMM_0083 | reverse complement strand
TGATGGGGTTTGCCGACCCGCCGCGCTAATTTTGCCATTGTTCGCAGCGCATTGTACCAAAGCGCGTTGACCTCCACGGGTTTACCAATTCGGGGCGTGACCACCCAATCGCCCACTTTTGCATCCATCCAGGTGAGCTGCACTCCCGCTTCTCCGGCATACAGCAAGCCATCTGCCGGATCGAGGTGAATATTAAAGCGAGTGCCGCGACAGTGCCAATCGATAATATCTGCCAGAGTGGGAAAAAGTTCCTGCACGAGATCATCGTCTTCGGTGTCGGCGTAATAGGCGCGGAGGGCTTCAAAGTACCACAAGGTCGCATCTACCGTGTTGTATTCTGGCGTTTCCCCCGCATCAGGAAAACGGTTGGGAATCATGCCCTGATTGGTATAGCGGGCGTAGGTTCGCAGGATGGATCGGGCAGTTTCGGGTTGTCCGGTGGCGAGGGTTAGCCCCGGCAAGCTGATCATGGTGTCTCGTCCCCAATCGCTAAACCACGGATAGCCAGCAATCACGGTTTTTCCGTGGGGATCTTGTGGCGTGGAACGGTTCACAATAAATTGATCGGCTGCTAGCACTAATCGACTGGTAAAGTCCTCTTTGGATTCAACAGCGCGGCTAGAACGCCACAGTCCCAGTAGTTTATGGTCATGTGTACGGCGCTGCTTGAGCGCTGCTTCTCCGTTCATGTCTGGTTTGCGTTCGGTGCTGGCTGCGATCGTCAGAGATTCTCCGGCTGCCAATGTTGCGTGCAAAGTTGCGACATGGAGATGATCTTCGCGATCGCTCAATCCCCGTTCTCGCTCCAGGGCTAAATCAAATCCATAGTGCCAGTCATGAGCAGGAGTCACCTCAGCGCGATCGCTTAACAATGTCAGTTGAGCCGCCTCTGGAAACGCTGCCACGCATACTCCGCGATCCAACGGCACCACCGTCATTTGCCACCCCAAACCCTGAGTGCGACTGTGATAATCTCGGTAGTTCACCAACGCCTTTAACGTTAGTTTCAAAGATTGCGACGCGCGCAGCAGATGGTATTGCACATAGGTCGTATTCGCGCCTATCTGCATCCAAACCCGTTTTTCAATCAGCGCATCCCCGCAGGCATATCGCCAAGTCGGAATCGAGTCTTCCAACACAAAGCGTTCAATCTGCCGAAACCCATGCGGTTCCACCGAGCCACCCATCCACCGATTTGTGTGTAGTGGATAGTAGCGAGGCTCAGCTTGAGCCGTTCCACCGCCATACTGCACCGTTTCATCCAGCTTCGTCAGCATCAAAGTTCGCCCCAAGGGCGGATTTAGCGCCGCCACCAGCAACCCGTGATAGCAGCGGGTCAGCATTCCCGCCACCGTGCCCGATGCATAACCGCCGATGCCATTGGTCACCAGCCACTCCCGCGACTCCGCCAAGTCTAGCCGTCCACAGATTTCTCGCCCAAATTGAAGTCCCATCGGCATAATGCCTTCTCCGTTCCCTCAACCGCCCCTCCTAAACTATCGCTCATACCGATTATCCGCAAATCTATAATTAGGTTTCAGGAAGCAGAGGCAGGAAGAAATTACGAATGGCGAATTGCGAGTTGCGAATGGCGAGTTACGAATGGCGAGTTACAAGTGACGGATTACGAATGACGAAGTATGAAGCATTGAGAGTAAAGGGGAGACGCGATCGAGCTTGTGTTGATCGACCTTCGACCTTCGACCTTCGACCTTCGACCTTCGACACCCTGCACCCAAAACTCGAAACCCGAAACTTGGTTTTCGCCAATTTTGTACCTTCTCTAACAAGAAAGAGTGTCCATTCACTGGATAATGATTCAGTTGTTTCGGTAAGCCAGAAAAGAACATGGGTCGCGCTAATAAAGTTGTGCTGGCATACTCCGGTGGAGTTGATACTTCGGTGTGCATTCCTTACCTAAAGCAGGAGTGGGGCGTAAAAGAAGTGATTACGCTAGCGGCGGATTTGGGGCAAGGTGGCGATATGGAGCCAGTCCGCGAAAAGGCGCTGAAGTCGGGTGCTTTAGAGTCTTTGGTGATTGATGCGACCGAGAGTTTTGTTAAGGACTATGCGTTTCCGGCAATTCAAGCTAATGCGCTCTACGAAAGTCGGTATCCGTTGTCTACTGCGCTTGCCCGTCCGTTAATTGCAAAGCTGCTAGTGGAGGCAGCAGAAAAATATGGTGCGGATGCGGTCGCTCATGGCTGCACGGGCAAGGGGAATGACCAAGTGCGGTTTGATGTGTCGATCGCAGCCCTCGACCCCAACCTAAAGGTGCTAACTCCAGCGCGAGAATGGGGCATGAGCCGAGAAGAAACGATCGCCTATGGGGAGCGTTTTGGCATTGCGTCACCGGTGAAAAAATCGTCGCCCTACAGCATTGATGAAAACCTGTTGGGACGGGCAGTGGAGGCTGGCATACTGGAAGATCCGTGGGTGGAAGCCCCGGAAGATGTTTACACCATGACCACGGCGATCGCTAATACGCCCAACGAGCCAGAATATGTGGAAATTGGCTTTGAAAAAGGCATTCCTGTTAGCATCAATGGCGAAACACCCGACGCGATCGCCTTGATCACTCAACTGAACGAAATGGCTGGAAAGCATGGCGTGGGTCGGCTTGACATGATTGAGAATCGGCTAGTAGGAATCAAATCCCGTGAGATTTACGAAACGCCTGCAATGTTGGTGCTAATTGATGCCCACCGCGATTTGGAAAGCTTGACGCTGACGGCAGATGTTGCCCAGTACAAGTGTGGCATTGAGCAAACCTACACCCAACTCGTCTACAACGGGCTTTGGTACAGCCCCCTCAAAGATGCACTGGATGCGTTTGTGCTATCCACCCAAGAGCGAGTTACCGGAACGGTGCGGGTGAAGCTGTTTAAGGGAACCCATAGCGTGGTGGGTCGCAAGTCGGCTCACTCGCTGTATACGCCCGATTTGGCAACCTATGGCAAAGAAGATGTCTTTGACCATCAGGCGGCGAAAGGGTTCGTGTATGTGTGGGGGTTACCGACTCGCGTTTGGGCAGAAACGGGGCGCAAGTAACGTGCACAATCGCCCTTCGGTCATCTTTGTAGATGCAGTGGGTACGCTGTTTGGGGTGCGAGGCAGCGTGGGAGAACAATACGCTAAAGTGGCAAGTCGCTTTGGCGTAGATCTTCCTGCGGTCGCGCTGAATCAGGCATTTTTCAAAAGCTTTCAGGCGGCGGGTTCTCCAGCTTTTCCAGGCTATGAGCGTGCTGAGCTAAAAGCAAAAGAATATGCCTGGTGGTTCGATATTGCGGTAGAAACCTTTCAGCAAGTGGATGCCCTACCCCAATTTTCTGACTTTGAGGCGTTTTTTGCAGAACTGTTTGCCTATTTTGCCGCGATCGCTCCGTGGGAAGTCTATGCTGATGTTCCCATTGCCCTCAAACGCTGGCAGCAATTAGGCATTCCCCTGGGCGTGATCTCCAATTTTGATTCCCGGATTTACTCCGTGCTGCAAGGATTGGAACTGCTGGATTATTTTGCATCCATCACCATTTCAACCGAAACCGGCACCGCTAAACCCAATTGCCAGATTTTTGAGGTGGCGCTGCAAAAACATGGGTGTCTACCGCAAAACGCATGGCACATTGGCGATAGTTTTACAGAAGATTATCAGGCGGCACAAAATGCAGGCTTGCACGGCATATGGCTGAGAAGGGGAAAAGATCAGGCTCCACCACAGGAATGCTGGGAATTGGGTAATTTAACCGATTGACGGGTTCGATAACTCAAAAGTCTATAAGTGCGTCCGCGACTGTCTCCAGGAGGACAATCGCGGGGAATAGAAAGTAAACAAAGTTTGACCTTCTCCCCAACTTTAAATTTTTTAAGGGGCGCAATCTCGTCGTATGAGACTAAATAAATGCCGTTAGTCAGATTAACGCTAGCACCGCTACCCACAAATGATGCGCGAGATCTCTCACTTGACCTTGACCACGTGCTAATTTGCTCAATAAACGTATCAGTGCATTTTCCAATTTGAGTGCGCAGAGGGGAACTCAGTGCAGGGGTTGCCGACACTACGAGACTACTGGAGACTAAAATCAGAGCCATGTCAAGAACATTGCTTAAATTCTTCACGCTATTGCCTCTAGTAGAGCGGTTCGTACAACAACTCTATTCTATTGGAAATTTTTCTGACAGCTAAGTAGGTAGTCTAAGTGTTAAAAGACTTTTGCTCTGTGCCAAAATTGACTGTCTAGTAGGGAGAAAGTTGCAATTGAGCTTGGTTCAAGATCTCACACGATTAACGATTATGATTTTTAGTGGTAGAGGTATTATTTTATGCCTACCCTTGCAGAGTTGAGGGCAACCACAAGGAATTGCCCCTACAAGTTTCATTTCCAGCAAAAATGTCAACCAACCCTCTCTTCAGTGAAGAAGCAAATAGCAGTCGGAAAATACATCCTTAAGCGCTGATGGTTGGCTCGTAAAGTAAATTGCGGGCTTTTGCCATGCTACTCGCCAAACAATCCATTTCTTCGCGGGTATGCAGCGCGTTGACCGTGATCCGGACGCGAGGCTTGGCAATAAACCAAATGGGCGAAACCCAAACGCCATAGTCCATTAGTTCTCTGGCATAGATTTTGGGATTGATTTCCGGGGGCAGCATCACGGGAACGACATTGGTTTCGCCGATCGCCAAGAAATCGTGTGCCTTGAGGCGCGATCGCAAATATTTTGTATTTTCCTGCAATCGGGTTACCCGTTCAGGCTGATCCCGCACAATCCGAATACTCTGCAAAGCAGCAGCAGTCAATGGTGGCGCTAAAGAGCAGGTGCCAATAGAGGTGGGCGATACATTCAGCAAGGGTTTGAGTTCGGCAATGTGGGTGCTAATTGCCGCTCCTACCGATGCCCCAAACTTCGAGAACGTGGTCATGATTAGCGGAATTACCCCACGATTGATTGCATCTTGAGGCTTCAGATCAAAATATTCATAAATTCCGCGTCCCGTAGCACCCAGCGCCCCACTCGCATGGGCTTCATCCATCACCAACACACTACCGGGATAATTCGACAGCAGGTCAATCATGTCGGGCAGCGGCGCAATATCGCCATCCATCGAAAACACCGCGTCGGAAACGACCATAATGCGATCGTCGGGGCGAACATACCGCTGCAACTTCCGCGCCAAATCTTGCACATCGCAATGGCGGTAAGCACGTACCCGCACTCGTGGGCTATGTCCAAACAGTTTGCCAGAACGGGTTCCCGCATTGGCGATCGCAGAAACAATACAGCCATGATTCAAAACATCCGTCAAAATCAGTGTTTCTTGCGTGTGCTGAAAGCCGGGTACCGGGATCGCCAAATGGCAAAAAGCATCCATCAACGCCTGCATTGCCATCCACGCATTCAAAAATAGCTGTGTGTGTGGTAAATGCTTGAACGCTGACACTTCATCTTCTAACTGACGATGCAAATCAATCCGACCGCTGAGAACTGAGCAAGAACTATTGGAAGTTCCGTACTGCAAAATGGAGTCGATCGCTGCCTGTTTAACCGACTCGTTTTGAGTCAATCCCAAAACATCATTGCTGCAAAAGGTTAACACTGTTTGGCGTTTGCCCGTCGCATCCTCAATTTCAACAAGGTTGCCGTTTTTGCGATGACAAATATATTCATCAGGGTCAAGCCCACTCTCATACCACCGTTGAACGTATTCTTTTACAACTTGCACAATTAACTCCTCTCACCTTCCTAGATAGCCTACCGCCTCTAGCTGAATAGTATAAGTTTCTCTGTCAATTACTTCTAGGTACAGCCATGCACTGTGGATCTTTAGAGATTATCTGAAACTCCTTGTGCAGTTCGATTCTAACGCTCCCAATTGAAGTTTTAAGCTAGGTTGATTCACTAGCCTGCGTTTAGATGCAAGACGGCTGCGATCGCTTTTTGTGCCCGTTAGGAGGCAAGGGGTCGGGAGCCAGAGTGTTCTCATCATCTGAAACCTGAAACCAACACCCGAAACCCGAAATCCGCAACCCGTTCGCGTAGCGTCTCCGTAGGAGTTACCCCGAAACCTGAAAAGCATTTCTGCATTTGCTCTTGCACAACGCGGTTGAAGGAAGGATGATTTGGGAGGTAAATTTTTCTATGCAAGCATGACTAAGTTCACTCGGCGGAAGGTATTGCTAACTGGTTTAGCAGCGGGTACTGCAAGCGCGATCGCGGCTCAGCATCCAACTCAAGCGGCTGAACCCCTTGCGGCACCTGCAAAGAGTAACGGGGAGCCACAAGGATCATATGCTCTATTTGATTATGAGGGTGATCCAAATAATCCCCCTAAGGTTGAGGATGGCTTAGTTCAGCCGCCCATTCCCTACGATCGCGCTCAATCAAAGCTGCTGATTCAGTGCTGCGACATTGCTTATGAACAATTCTTCACAGGCACAACGAACCCTGCCTACGATGGATCGATTAAATCTCTCAAAAGCTATACGCCGCTGCTAGATGGCTATACTCAGGTTGCTAGCTTTAAAGCCCAAGATGACCTGCTAGGAATTTCGCTTCAGGGCACCGTGATTCCCGAAATTTTGAGGCAACTGCCCCTGGACGAAATCGAACGCCAACTGCCCCAAGAAATTCGCGATCGCCTACCCAGAGCGTTACAGCGAGTGGCTAATCCTAGAATGGTGTTTCTGGGTTTTGCATTAACCTCCAAACAGGGCAGCATTATTGTGTTTCGCGGTTCCCAAACCTCTGATGACTGGATTACTAATCTCCAAGTTAGACAAACGGACTATGTTCGCGCTGGAGTACCAGCCGGCAGAGTTCACAGGGGATTTCTATCGTTTTATAGCAATGTGCAAGCCCAAGTGCAGGCAGCAACCAAGCTATTGAATCCCGCTGCGCCTTGCTACCTGACAGGGCATAGTTTAGGCGGTGCCCTCGCCACCTTTGCCACCTCAGATTTAGCACTTTCTAACCTAAAACCCCAATTGCGGCTTTATACCTATGCCTCGCCTAGAGTGGGCAATCTCGCATTTGCTAAATTCCTGAGTGGAGCGGTGCCTAATATGTATCGGATTTTCAACCTAGCGGATTCGGTGCCAGAAGTGCCGCCTTCTAAAACTAGGAATACAGCGTTTCATCATGTCGGGCAAAACTGGTCTTTTCTTCACTACACGGGCGATGTTGCGCCCAATCACTATACGAG
>CASBQE010000257.1 GCA_949127665.1 Synechococcales cyanobacterium PMM_0083 | reverse complement strand
GATTCGTAGCTCTCGAAGTAGGCGCGTAAGGTGGCTCCTTGAGTGCCAGTGCCAGAAAGCCTCAGCACAACGCGGGAGCCGTCGGTGAACCCAATCCGAATGCCTTGGTGTTGGCTAATGCTGCCATCGACGGAATCGGTATAGGCAAAGTCATCGCCATAATCTACTTCGTAGGAGCCGTATTTTGTGCCTTTGAGCGTAGGAACCAGAGTACGGAGGCGATCGACGAGGGCGTGGGCGCGATCGCTGTCCACACTTTCATAATCATGGCGAGAATAGTAGTTGCGTCCATAAGTGCGCCAGTGGTCACGCACAATCTCTTCAACGGACTGTTTTCGAGCGGCAATAATGTCGAGCCAGAACAGCATTGCCCACAAGCCATCTTTTTCGCGAATATGATTGGAACCCGTGCCAAAGCTCTCTTCACCGCAGAGCGTGACTTTATCGGCATCCATCAGATTACCGAAAAACTTCCAGCCCGTCGGCGTTTCGTAGCAGTCGATGCCAAGTTTGGCGGCAACGCGATCGCAGGCTTGGCTGGTGGGCATGGAGCGGGCAACTCCCGCAATGCCGTTTTTGTAGCCCGGAACCAGAGTCGCGTTAGCCGTGAGAATCGCCAGACTGTCGCTGGGAGTGACGAAGAAGTTGCGCCCTAAAATCATGTTGCGATCGCCGTCGCCATCCGAAGCAGCGCCAAAATCAGGACCATCTTCTTTGAACAAAATCTCAACTAACTCGTGAGCATAAACCAGGTTGGGGTCGGGATGTCCGCCGCCAAAGTCTTCCAAGGGAGTGCCGCCAATCACGCTGCCAGCGCTTGCGCCCAATCGCTGCTCAAAAATGGCGTGAGCATAAGGACCTGCAACCGCGTGCATCGCATCAATGCACAGACGAAAGTTGTCGGAAGTCAGCAGATGATGGATGCGATCGAAATCAAACAGCGACTCCATCAGCGCTTGATAGTCCGCTACGGAATCAATCACTTCCACGGTCATTTCACCCAGTTTCGACTCGCCCAACGTGTTAATATCCACATCGGGCGCATCCAAAATTTTGTAAGTGTCAATTTCCTTACTGCGCGCAAACATTGCCTCGGTAACTTTTTCGGGAGCAGGTCCGCCGTTTGCCGTGTTGAATTTCACGCCAAAATCGCCATCCGGTCCACCAGGATTATGGCTAGCGGATAAAATAATGCCGCCATCGGTGTGATATTTACGAATGATGCAAGAGGTCGCTGGAGTCGATAAAATGCCGCGATGCCCCACCTTGATTCCGGCAAATCCATTCGCCGCCGCCATTTTGAGAATCACTTGAATCGCGTGACGGTTATAAAAACGCCCATCTCCGCCCAGCGCCAAGGTTTTGCCAGCGCAGGTATCAAAGGTATCAAAAATCGATTGAATGAAATTTTCTAGATAGTGAGCCGTTTGAAAAACGGTTACTGCTTTCCGCAGACCCGAAGTGCCAGGTTTCTGGTCGGAAAAGGGAGTGGTGGAAACGATACTAATCGTCATGCTGATTTATCCTCATTTTCAAGCAGTTCCTTCGCCTTTAAGAGTTCTTGCCGATAAGTCTCGCTCACAGTCGAGTATGCCAATTTCAAATCCTTTAATCTATTGCAAATAATGTCAGACCCGGCAAGCCGTGTAAACCATTTATTGTCCGCAGGAACAATGTATCAGGGTGTAGCGTTAGTGCTGGTATGGTTAAAAACATCTTCGTAAGCATTCATGTAGTTATTGCAAAATCTTCGCTTTTTAGGGCTGCTTCCCCATTTAGATCTCCCTCGGTGTCAGCCGGATAAAGGCTCTTTTTAAGGAAAGTTCTGGAGTCAGATTTAACCATTAAGCGATCGCGATTCATACCCAAAATCTGATGACGCATAGATCACAAGCCATATTAATCGCTAATGCGGCAAAACTAAATCATCCCCTAGTCCCCTTAATGTTTGGGTTAACGTTGCTCAAAATGTGGTCGTAGGTTTTAAGCAGGTAATCGGGTTTGAGGCGCGTGATCCAGTAGCCAGAGTAGATCAGCAGTGCTGCCACTAGCACAATCGGGATGGCGAAAGGAATGTAGAGCGCGTGTCGCGGGTTGTTGTGAAACAGGCGACTCAGGCGATCGCGAAAAATCTTCAGCTTCTCTCCAAATCCGGTTGCGGTAGCATCGCGATCGCCCTTATCCACCTGTCCAACTAACTGCTGCTGCCAGTAATAATCATGCCCGATTAGCAGAAACCGCCAGAAGAAATGGGAGAGTCCATCCGGCGGGGCATGAGTAGCACGGGCATTGGGATTCAGCCAAATAATCTCTCCCACTTGCCGCAGATTTTCGCCATGCACTACGCAGTGACCGCGATACAGCGGCAGTTCCACCGGAATCGGATGCGCTAACAAAAGCGATCGCCGAAACGCCACATTGTTTAGAAAATATTGATGCGTTTGGGTTAGTTCTGTTTTGCCGGAATATTGCGGAAAGATATACACCAGCGCCATTGCCGTGCCATAAGCACCTGTGCCGCGAGTTGTGGTTTCTCCTGCCACCAGTTGAATTTGGTCATTTTGCGTGAACGTCGTCAGGATGGTTGCCAGCCAGTGCGATTCATACACACAGTCCGAGTCTGCGTAGACTACAACTTCCCCGGTTGCCAGTTGTGCGCCTAGCATTTTTGCTTTGTAGTAGCCCGTTGAGGGCGGAGCCGGATGCACGGTGATCCACGAATAGCGATCGCACAACTGCTGCAATAATTCTGGCGGCGCATCCCCGCTATCAATCACCAGCACCTCATTTGCCTCAGTCGGCGACACCGTTTGGTTCACCAGTGATGCCAACGAATTCATCAACCCATTCAGGTCAGCATTTGCCAAATTTTCCGTTTCCAAAATGATGGAAAAACTGGGATGAGGCGCGATCGACTGAGGCATAAACAACTCTCTACTGCTTCCTCACCCGCTGGGAATAGAATGAGGCTGATTCGATTCCTTGTGAGCATTCCTTTGTAAACTCGATTAAATGGTGAGCTTGCAGTGCAGTGCTAATCACCCGTTCCACTTTGCCTTTTTTTAGGGCAGGTTTTGCCATTTTCCAGAAGGTATCGCGGTAGCTGCTCAACACTCCAACTCGCAAGAATAGCTTTGCCATCATCACCAAACCGCGTCGCACGTTTTCTTTATTGACTCGTGCGGCGCTGCGGGGCGGCTTAATCCGGTTGGGGTAGGTGTGTTCGGATTGGTAGGCAAACCGTTGATAAAGAAATTCCGGCTCGTAGGCAGTGGTAATGCAGCGTCGCCACATTTCCAGCACCTCTTCGTAGGGCATCAGGAAATCTACATTAGACTCGCGCCCTTCCTCAAAGTTGAGTCTGCCTGCCGCCTCAAGTCTGCGCCAAAGGGGAGTTTTGGGCAACGCGAAAAGCAGGTTGATCGTGAGAATGGGAATATTGGACAGGCGAATGAAATCTAAAATGCGATCGCAGGTATCTGGTGTGTCTGTATCCAGCCCTAAGATAATTCCCGATACCACCTCAATGCCGTAGGAGTTCATTGTGGCGATCGCCTCCAAAATGGGGATGCTGAGGTTTTGATCTTTCGACATGGATTTCAGCGCTTCCGGCTCTGGGGTTTCGATGCCACAAAACACAGTGCCAAAATAGGCTTCTCGCATCATGTCCAGCAGTTTCGGACTTTGGGCAATATTCAGTGTGGCTTCGCAGGCAAACTGCACCGGGTACCCATTCACCTTTTGCCAATCGATTAAATAGGGCAACAGTTGCGTCACCGCGCGTCGATTGCCGATGAAATTATCATCCACGAAGTACACTGCCCCTGGATTACCCGACTCCAGCATGGCATCTAGTTCTGCGATTAGCTGTTGCGGCGTTTTCAGCCGAGGATTGTTGCCATACAGTTCAGGAATGTCGCAAAACTCGCAGTGATAGGGGCAACCGCTAGAAAACTGCACGTTGGCAATAAAATACTGGTTGAGATTGGTTAGGTGATAGGCGGGCAGCGGAAATTCATCTAGCGGCAGGCGATCGACGGTTTGAAACCGAACTTGCTCTGTGGGGCGGGCTGCAAAGGTATCGAAATATTCGATCATCTGATCCGTGGCATCGCCCAGTTCGCCCAGATGCAAAATGTCAAAATCAGGATAATACTCTGGGCAACCCGACACCGATGGACCGCCCACCGCCGTCAGCTTTCCGTATTGATGCGCCAGTTGATTGATCTGGTTAATCTCTGGTTTTTGAATATGCATTCCGCTAGCGATCACCACATCCGCCCACTGATAGTCTTTTTTCTTGGCAGGCTGAATGTTTTCATCCACAAAGCGAACTTCCCAGGTTTCTGGCAGATAGGCACAGACCAGCAGCAAACCCTGGGGTGGCATAAATGCCTTTACGCCTTGCATGAGCGGGTAGGCATGGTGAAAGGTACCAAACGATCGCGCATATTTTGGGAAAACGCAGAGAATTCGCCGCTTGTTTTTAGGAATATAAGGGGTTCTGTGGCAGCGCAAACCGGGCGCGATTGCCGAATCTGGGGACGACTGTTCAACAGGCAATAAAGTCGCTGTCATAAAAAATCCTTCTTACACTCACAACATTAGGCAGTGAATTAAGCGAGCCATCAGCCGGATGTTTATTCACCCAGGCATCAACAGGTTAGCCCACTGATTCAATTTAATGGCATTCCCCCCCTCCTGTCTGCCTAAAGTTTTTTAGTGAGCGATCGCGGTAGAGGCGTTTAATCCATTACATCCCGATTTTTAGTTTTCACCCGCTCATAGAGTTCTTCTATGGTGGCGATGAAGGATGAGTCTTTATGCCAAAAGGCGGGGGCATCGCCTTGCTTTTTAATCAAAATGGCTGGCACTGCAACTTGAGTGGATGGTTCCGGTGCGGCAAATCGCTTGGGACTTTGCCAAAATTCCTTTAGGCTGAGTTGAGATGGCAAGGCGATCGCTTGCGGTTGAGTGTAATACGACTCGACAGGTGCGGGATCGGTTGCTTGCGTAGAGAGTTCAGCCGATAGGGCGATGCCGAGGGGAGATTTGGCGAGTTCGGCTTGCAGCGCTGTTTTAGAAAGTCCGCGCAGTTCAAACACCAGAAATGGGTCGCGATCGAATTCGGCGGCAAGCAGATAACAAACGCCTGCCACATGTTTACAAGGATCGCCATAATCGGGACAGGAGCAGCTTGTTTTAAACTCCGATCGCTGACGCGGCAGTAAATTTAGCCCCAGGGTGAGAAAAGCATCCTCAATGGTGTCGGGCATCTCGTTGAGCAACAGTTTAGAGATGTAGCTGGCTTTGGAGGCAATCAGGGCGATCGCGGCTGCCCATTTTGCGGCACTAATCGGCTGAATCTCCACCACCGTTTTGTAGAGCGGTTCCTTATAAACTCCGTAGTAAGGATTGACTGTGCCCCGCACTTCAGCTTTGACAATGCCATCCTTAATCTCAAAGCTTTTTACCTTGTTGCCACGAGCATAGGAGCGCCCCCGACTAAGGCGACCTGAATCGGTGAATGATTCCAGGGCAGCGATAAATTTTTGTCCCCACCAAGTACGGCTAAAAGTAGACATCGGGGTTTACTCCATTACGGCTTTTTTATTAAGTGCAATCAGTTGCTTAAACGATTCATTGTCGAGTTCCGTTAGCCAAGATTCATCAGACCCGACGATCGCGCCAGCCAGTTTTTTCTTGTCTTCAATCATTTGATCAATTCGTTCTTCTAAAGTGCCAATGGCGACAAATTTATGGACAAACACGTTTTTCTTTTGCCCAATCCGAAAGGCGCGATCGGTTGCCTGATTTTCTACCGCAGGATTCCACCAGCGATCAAAATGAAACACATGATTTGCTTTGGTCAGCGTAATGCCCACGCCACCCGCTTTTAAGGACAGGATGAAGACTGCGGGGTCTGTTTCAGAATCTTGAAAGTCGGCAATCATCTGCTCTCGTTTAACCCGATTGGTGCCGCCGTGCAGATAGTAGGTTTTGTAGTGAAGATGGCGCAAATATTTTTCTAGCGATTCGCCAATGTCAGTAAATTGAGTGAATATCAACATACTTTCGCCTGATTCCATTGCCTCGGCAGCCATCTCGGTGAGGCGCTCTAGCTTGTGCGATCGCTCTGGCGTAAATTCACTGTTATCTTGCAAAAATTGCCGTGGATGATTGCAAATTTGTTTTAGCTTCAGCAGTGTCGCTAGAATTAATCCTTTTCGTTGAATTCCCTCTGCGTCATTCAGCTTTCGTTCCACATCTTTAACGGTTGCTTCATAGAGTGATGCTTGCTCTTTTGTTAGGTTGCAGAATAGCTTTTGTTCTACCTTATCGGGCAAGTCTTGAATGATCGTTGGATCGGTTTTAACTCGCCTCAGAATGAATGGCTCAACCAATTTTTTCAGGACTGTAGAACGAGTCACTTGATTGTTTTTTTGAATAGGAATTTCAAATGACTTGCGGAAGTAAGCTTCTTTGCCTAAATAACCTGGATTGAGAAAATTAAAGATTGACCAGAGGTCGAGCAAGCGATTTTCAACGGGAGTTCCAGTGAGGGCGAGTCGATGAGCGGCTGAGAGTTTCAAAATTGCTTTTGTTTGAGCCGCTTTCGGATTTTTAATATTCTGCGCTTCGTCAATCACAATCCGGTGCCAATGAATATCTCCAAGCAGTTTTTCATCTCTTCGCACCAAGCTAAATGAGGTGATTAACACATCGCAATTCTGGACGATCGCATTAAACTCCTTCCCATCTTGAACGCGATCGCTGCCGTGGTGAATGTGCGATCGCAACTGCGGTGCAAACTTCTCAATTTCCTTTTGCCAATTGCCCACGACGGAGGTGGGCGCAATCAGCAACGTTGGCAGAGTCTCACCGGCTTCTCGCTCCTGCACTAACCGCGCAATCACCTGCGCCGATTTGCCCATGCCCATGTCATCCGCCAGACAGCCATTTAGCCCCAAACTTTCGAGATAGTGCAGCCAGGAAACGCCTCGTTTTTGGTATTCCCGCAGGGTGCCGTTAAAGGGCTGTGGCTCTGGCAAGACTTCCAAAGCGCTTTTATCATTTAACCGCGACAGCATTTCTGTCAGCGTTTGGTCGTGATCCACCTCAAACTCAAAGCCATCTTCCCCCGTTGCCGTCAGTTTGATAAAGTCCAGCAAGCCCATTTCAGGGTGTTCTTGCTTGTGTTTTTTCCAGAACTCCAGCATTTGCTGCATTTTCTCTGGGTCTAATTCCATCCATTGCCCCCGAAACTGCACCAGCGAGGATTTGGCGTTGACTAACTGCTGCCATTCCTGCTCACTCACGCCTTCCCCGCCAATGGACAGTTCATATTGATAATCCACCAGGGTATCAAAGGAAAAATAGCTTTTGCTTTTGTCGTTGCCACCCATTTTGCGTCCACTGGCTTTGAGACGAATTTTGGCGCGCTGCCAGCCTTTGGGAGTCCACCAGGCAGGCACGATCACCTTATAACCTGCTTCTTCTAACACCCAAGCGGTTTCTTTGAGAAAGATTGCTGCATCATCTGCGGTTAGCGCGATCGCGATCGGCTGATCAGTATCCAGCCCTGCCCATAACGCTGAATAGATCCGGGCGGCGTAGCCCAGGTTCATCAACAGCACTTGCTCAAAATCTTTGCCAAATTCTTTGTGAAACTGCTTTTGTTCGGGCGATCGCATTTGCCAATAATCCACTAAGGCAATGCGCTGTGAGGGATCATGTTTGGCAGCAACCTGAAATTCTAACGTCCAAGGTTCCTCTGCCTTGTCCGGCGACTTTAACTGAAAGCACAGATGGAAGGGCATTTCGGTCTGGCTACGATGAATGCGATCGCGCCAGGTCTTCCACTGCTGATGCCACTCTAGAGCCTTTGCTGAACGGTTCGGCGTGGTGATGTGTTGGGGCGACAAGCACAGTTCCAACAAGGAATCTGCAACTTTCTTGTCAAACGCTGCGGTTGAGGGCGAATGAGTTACCAATTCCGTCAACAAGCATTCTGAAAAATGGCGGAGTAGAGTCGCTTTATCGTGTAGTGTGGGCTGGTCAGGCGGAGCGGTAAACCCGGCGGCACAAACCAGCGGCATCACGTCTGCATACTGCTCAATCTCGGCTTCATACTGCTCTGAGACAATTTCCCAGGCGGCATAGAGTTCAAAATCGGACGACTCGCCTGTGGTGCTGACGGTTGGAGTGCTGGCGGCGGCTGACTTTTTGGCGCGGGTAGAAGTGGATTTAGCCGTAGATTTGGCGGTGGATTTAGCGGCGCTGACAGTACGTGACGTTTTTTGGGTGGGAAGCGATCGATATTTTAGGGCTGGAATGTAGCGATCGCGCAAAATCACCTGCTTGAACGCCTGCGTGTAGTGATACCAAAACAGCAAATCGGCTCCCAGTTGCACATCTACCAATTGGTGCAGTGTCAAAAAGTGCAATTCATTCAGCACCTTAATCACGTTATTCACCGAGGCATATCGATATCCGTTTTTAACCAGTGCCGTCGTTTTATAACAATCAACCTGCCAATATTGCCAATCAAAGGTTTCTGGCAACTCTGTTTCTAGATAACGCGCCAGTTCGAGAGATGGCAACGGTTGCTCAGCGATCGTGGGCAAGAGAAAATATTGCGGCAAAATCTCCAGTTTTGGCGGTTGGCGTGTCGTTGTAGTGCCGGGTTTAAGCCCCAATTCAGTCGCCAAAAACTCTGCCAAACTTGTTCCAGCAAGCTGATGAGGATGCACGGAAGCAGTTTTGCTGCGTTTGCGCGTTGCTTCGGTAGTTTCTACCCACAAATAAAATGCGCCAGTTTGAATGAAGTCTGCTGCTGCGGGAATCCAAGTGCCGTGAAGAATCTTCATGACTCAACTGCCTGAAAGGATTGGATTGAATCTATCAAACCTAAATTCTGAATACAAGTCACTACTAACAATTTAGGCAGTTTTTGCAAAATTTCTGCTCATATCTGATTATTCTTCAACCTGCCACTGGGTCTTAGATTTGGCGTTTCTTGAAGAGACTTGTCGGATTCGTAAAAACAGGCTCCAGAAAATCTCGCTCTGATTTGCCACATCGCGCTTAACTTGCTCATCGAAGAGGCGACCATCAAGGTTGACATCAAAAACAAGCGGTTACGCGCCAGTTGGGATCAGGGCTACTTGCTCAAGGTTATGCTCGGATCAGATGGATTTGCCCTGAGAGCAAGTCCCTGCCATAACCTGCTTCCCCCACTTTAAAACTACGATCTAGAACGCAGTTTTAGTATTACACTTCATCCCGCACTTCTTTAATGCTGGTTTTGCGTTCCACGATTTCTTTCAGCACCAGCGTCACCAGTGCCAACAGCGCCAGCAATACGGCAGCAGAAAATGCAGCTTCCGTTTGATATTGCTTATAAGCGTCTTCCACAAAAAGCGGCAAGGTTTGGGTTTTGCCAATAATATTGCCCGAAACAACCGACACCGCACCAAACTCGCCCATCGCTCGCGCATTGGTTAGCAGCACGCCATACAACAAACCCCAGCGAATATTGGGTAAGGTAATCCGCCAAAAAGTCTGCCAACCATTTGCCCCCAAGGTTTTAGCCGCTTCTTCTTGCTCTGCACCCGCTTCTTCCAATACTGGAATCACTTCACGGGCAACAAAGGGAATGGTGACAAATGCCGTTGCCAAAATCATGCCCGGTAAAGCAAAGATGATTTTTACATCGTACTGCTGCAAAAAAACACCAAACCAGCCATTGCGACCATAGAGCAAAACAATCATCAGTCCTGCCACCACGGGAGATACGGAAAACGGCACATCTAAAATGCTGATGACAAAGGCGCGCCCTCGAAAGCGCTTGCGGGCAATCAGCCATGCTGCACACAGCCCAAACACGGTGTTTATCGGAACCACAATCAGGGCAATGATCAGAGTGAGATTGACGGCGCTCAGAAAGTTTGCCTCGATCAGGTTGGCAAAAAAGGGTGCCCAGCCTTTGGCAAACGCCTGATAAAAAACGTTGATGGTCGGAATAAACAGGATCAGTGTTAGATAGACGATCGCGATCGCAATTAGAACCACTTTGACCCAAGGGCGATCGCGAGATGCAGACATCGGTTTAGTCGATTGCTGGAAATTAGGAGACGAGTTCAAATTAGATGTCATAGCGGCGACCCCACGCTTGCAGCAGATTGATCAAAAACAGCATAATCAGCGAAATGGTCAGCAACACTGCCCCAATGATGGTTGCCCCCGAATAGTCGTATTGCTCCAACCGTTGAAAGATTAAAACTGGAGCAATCAAATCTTGAAATGGAGTATTGGATGCGATGATCACAACTGAACCATATTCGCCAACGGCACGAGAAAAGCCCAGTGCCACCCCGGTTAAAATCGCAGGCATCAGCGGCGGCAACACGACCCGCCAAAAGGTTTGAAAACGAGAGGCTCCTAACGACCAGGCAGCTTCTTCGATATCCTTTTCCATTTCTGCCAATACGGGCTGAACCGTGCGCACCACAAAAGGCAGGGAGATCAGCAGCATGGCGATCGCGAT
>CASBQE010000256.1 GCA_949127665.1 Synechococcales cyanobacterium PMM_0083 | reverse complement strand
TGCTTCTCAGTCTATCTTTATTGGAGAATGACTCAGCGAACTGATCTTCAGAACCCTTTCGTAATCCTTTAATCGGCGTAAAGTAAGTTACACACAGCCTATCAAGTATCATTGTCCCCAGTAAAATGAAAAATTTGGTCTGGGTTTTTAGACCCTGCTGTTCTCACAAGGTTTCCCCATTTAGAGATTTGCAATGACTCTATCGCGCCTCAGACAACTGGTTATTGGTCAAAGCTTGCCCAGCAGTGCCCACGCAGAAGAACGGCTGACTAAGGCGGCAGCATTGGCAGTGTTGTCGTCCGATGCGCTCTCCTCTGTTGCCTATGCCACGCAAGAATCGTTGATTGTGTTAGTAGCGGCGGGGACGAGCGCCAGCATTTTGAGTTGGTCGGTGCCGATCGCGATCGCAATTATTCTGCTGCTTGCCATTGTGATTTTGTCCTATCGGCAAACGATCCGTGCCTATCCCAACGGCGGTGGCTCCTATATCGTCGCTCGTGAAAATCTGGGCATCTATCCGGGGCTGATTGCGGGCAGCTCACTCATGATTGACTATATCTTGACCGTTGCAGTCAGCATTTCGGCTGGGGTAGATAACATTACCTCCGCTCTTCCCGGCTTGCGTCCTCACATTATTGAGATTTGCTTGGTGTTTATCTTGCTGATCACCTTGGCAAATTTGCGCGGTGTGAAAGAGTCGGGCAAGCTCTTCATGGTGCCAACCTATGCCTTTGTAGTCAGTATTTTTCTGATGATTGGCGCGGGCATCTATCATCAACTCACGGGGCAAGTGGTTCCAGCGACCCCGCCTTTGGAGGCAATTCCTACCAGCGGCACTGAAACGATTGGACTGTTTTTGATTCTGAGGGCTTTTGCAGCAGGATGCACGGCACTGACTGGAGTAGAAGCTATTTCTGACGGAGTGCTGGCGTTTCGTGCGCCGGAATGGGTGAATGCCCGCCAAACCTTGACCCTGCTGGGCGTGATTTTAGGCGCGATGTTTTTGGGCATCACCTATTTGGCAAACCTATACCAAGTGGTGCCTGGAGAACACGCAACCGTGTTGTCTATTTTGGGGCAAAGCATTTTTGGCATTGGACCTATTTACTATTTCTTGGTTTTGTTTGCCACACCCGCCATTTTAACCCTGGCAGCCAACACCAGCTATGCCGATTTTCCGAGACTGTGTTATTTCCTGGCACGAGATGGTTATTTGCCCCGGCAACTATCGCTATTAGGCGATCGCCTGGTTTACTCAAACGGCATTTTACTGCTGAGCATTTGTGCGGGATTTCTAGTGGTGATTTTTCGAGGCGACACGACGGCAATTATTCCGCTCTATGCCGTTGGGGTATTCACTTCCTTTACTCTGTCTCAAGCAGGCATGGTGCGCCGCTGGTTTAAGGAAAAAGGCAGAGGATGGCGACCCAGTGCCGTGATGAATGCAGTGGGTGCGATCGCTACAGCCGTCGTGCTGGTGATCGTGATTTGGACAAAATTTTTGCTGGGCGCTTGGACAGTGGTAATAGCGGTGCCGTTGCTAGTCTACGTTTTTTTGCAAATTCATCAGCATTATGACTACGTGGCAACTCGGTTGAGCATTCAAGAACTAGCCCCTCGCAGCTACATTCCTAGACCCAAGTGTGAAGTGGTGACCCATCCGGCGATCGTCGTGGTGGGGCAACTCCACCGGGGCACAGTGGAAGCGTTAGACTACGCTCGTAGCATTGCGGATGAAGTGATTGCGGTTCATGTGGATATTGGCTCCACCAATCACGAAAAACTGCGGCAGCGTTGGGCAGAGTTAGAATCGGATATTGAGTTGGTGATTCTAGACTCGCCCTATCGCTCGGTTGTTTCGCCCATCGTAGAGTTCATTTCTAATTATGAGGAGCAGCATATCGGGGTACTCTCAACCGTAATAATTCCGGTTTTTGTGACCAGAAAATGGTGGGATAATTTGCTCCACAACCAAACGACGCTCTATCTCAAAGCAGCCCTAAGAACGAAGCGCAGCCGCATTGTCACGACAGTTCGGTATTACCTGTAGCAGGCTGGGGCGATCGCTCTGTTTCCTGAAAGCTATGAATAAACTCTACCAATAGCCCGATAGTGGGCAAGCCAGCTTGTTTTTCCTCTACTGCGATCGCTGGGAACGTATTGCTTGATTGCTCCAGACGTTTACCAAAACGGGGATTGTTGTAAATGGCTAAAGATTGATTGGTTGAAGTGACTAAAATCGTTTGGGTGGGCGAATGAAAGAATTTTACTTTGGCAAGCAGGGTGGCTAGTTCAGGTGAAAAAGTGACTGGCTCAGAGTTCCCTCTAATCGTAGTCAAGGTGCGATCGACCCAATTGACCAGTCTAGATTTTTTGGACTGATTGCCGCCATTGGCTGATTGCAGATTGGCTGATTGCAGAATATCTAAGACTGCTAGCAAGTTACTCTGCATATGAGCAGAATCACTGAACGGGAAAATTGCCAAATAGGCGGTCATAAATAGCTGAGTATCATCTTGCATTTCAAACGTTAGCGTGGTTCGCCGTCGTCCAATCTGAATGTTGGGCGGCTCCATTGCCACTTGATAGTGCTTGGCTAAATGCCGATAGGCGATCGCTAAAGCATAGTGAGCCTCTTGGTCAAAGGTCGCATCCATCGTCAAGCGAACCGTTGGCGGTGTTTCATGAAAAAAGGTATTGATCCGTTCAGCCGTGAGCTTATAAATTTTGCTTTGATCTCCGTTCGGGCTGAGATCCACCCACTCGCAAATCATGCCTTCCGTTTTAATGCCAAAGCGCAACACTCCGTGCAGTTTAGCGCCGCTGAGAGTCGCGCCACTCAAGTCGGCTCCTGCCCAATCGACATCAATCAAACTGGCGCGAGTCAGATCCGCATGAACCAAAATCGTTCCTAAAAGATTGGCATTGCTCAGGTTCACCCCCGTCAGATTGGCACCGCTCAGCCTCGCACCGCTGAGATCTGCCCAGCTTAAATCGGCACCGCTGAGATCTGCCCAACGCAAATTGGCTCCACTCAAGTTAACACCCTGAAGGTTTGCCCGACTCAAGGTTGCCTGACGCAGTTCTGTATGGCTGAGGTCGGCACCAGTTAGATCAGCGCTGCTCAAGTCGGCACCGTGCATATTTGCCATTGATAGATTGGCATTGGTAAAGGTTGCCCACTTCATGTCTGCTCGGCTCAAGTTGGCATGACTCAGGTTGACACTCCTCAACTTGGCATCTTTCAAATCTGCCCCAGATAAATTGGCATAGCTCAGGTTTGCCCCGCTTAAATCAGCCCGTGCCATTTCAGCGCGAACCAAAGACGCTTGGCGCATTTCGGCATTGCTGAGATCTGCCAAGGTTAGGTTGGCAACGTTAAGGTTGGCTTCATATAAGTTGGCTTTAGTTAAATTTGCGCCGCTGAGTTTTGCCACGTTCAGCTTGGCTTTGCTGAGATCGACTTCACTCAGGTTACTGCCACACAAGTTTGCCACAGTAAGATTGGCACCACTGAGGTTGGCTTTGCTCAGGTTCACTCCACTCAAGTTCGCTTCAGTCAGGTTCACGGCTGGAAAATTTCGTTCTCCTATAGCATACTGTTTCAAGATTTCCTCTGCGTTCATCGGGCATTCCTCTGCAATTATCCCTGGCTGTCTTTCATCAGGATTCCCTAACCCGTTGATTTCACACTCCTAAGCACGGATTTATTCGATGGGCTTGAAGCGGATTTGGGGCTAGTAAGCTGTCAATTTAATCTGAGATGCATCAAGAGGTAAAGCAGACGAGGTATGGATGAAATAAGCCTTTACTGCTTCACTCTTGAGCCTGATCAATTATTGTTTGACACACCCCTAGATATATCTACTAATGGTGCCTGTAGAAAATAAATTTAGCGCCCTTTTTAGAAAATATCCGCTTTCGGGAATCGCGATCGCCCTCTTTAATTATGTACACCTATCTTTTTTAAACCAAAACAGCATGATTATTGGAATTGTCGGGCTGGGATTGATTGGTGGATCGTTGGGGTTAGATTTTCGATCGCAAGGACATCGTGTTTTAGGCGTTAGCCGCAAGCCGGAAACCTGTGACCGGGCGATCTCGCGGGGCGCTGCGGATGAGGCTCGCATCAGTCCTAGCCTTTTACGACAGGCTGATGTGGTGTTTTTGTGTATGCCGCTGGGCGTAATGGAAACTACTGTGGACGAACTCGTGCCTTATCTGTCAGCCGATGCCATAGTAACGGATGTGGGATCTGTGAAGGGTTGGGTGATGCAGGCGATCGCGCCCAAGTGGGCAAATTTTGTGGGTGGGCATCCGATGGCGGGAACGGCAGACAGCGGCATTGAGGCGGCTCAAAGTGGGTTGTTTGTAAATTGTGCCTA
>CASBQE010000255.1 GCA_949127665.1 Synechococcales cyanobacterium PMM_0083 | reverse complement strand
TTTAACGGGTATAAGATCGCAGTGCCTTCTCAGCTTGACATTTGGGCAGGAACAAAGAAATTCCCACTAGGTAATGTAAACCGTTTGACTGCCCCAGAAATTGACTGGCTCGCTCAAATATTGAGCAATTGGCTAAATTTACCGATTACCTAAAGATGAGTACACAGTTATCGATATGACTACTTCTACCTCGATCGCTGCAAACGCTTCTCAATTTGACGACTATGTTCAGCAGGTGCGTCAACAGAAACAGCAATATTTGCAACAGATGCAACAACGGCATCAGCAAGGACTGGAGCAGGCGCACAAAATAGCTAGCCTACTAAAACATGAGTTTGGGGTGCGAGAAGTCTTTTTATTTGGTTCTCTGTTAACTCCTGAGCGAGTCCATCTCTACTCAGATATTGACCTAGCAGTGTGGGGTTTAAGTTGCGATCGCTACTGTGAAGCGGTGGGCACTCTGTTGTGCAACCTCAAAAACTTCAGCATTGACTTAGTGATGCTTGAAACGGCTCAACCCTCTTTGCTAAACCACATTCTTACTCACGGAGTCAGTTTGTGAGCCGTTATGCTGTTCTGATTGGACGAATTCAGCAGCAGGTAAAAGAACTGCAAAGGGAGGGATGCTTTGATGGGTGCATTTACTGTTTTGCAAAACCATATCAATGGTGAGTGGATTGCCTCGAACGCGACTGAGTTTTTAGAAATAATAAATCCAGCGACCGTAGAAACATTAGGTAAAGTGCCGTTGTCCTCTGCAAGGGAAGTGGATCAGGCAGTGCAGGCAGCGCAGCAGGCGTTTACCACCTGGCGCAGGGTTCCCGCAGGCGATCGCATCCAGTATCTTTTCAAGCTCAAAGTTTTACTAGAAGAACATCTAGATGACTTGGCACAAACCATCACAATGGAATGCGGCAAAACCCTGGCAGAGTCGAAAGGTGAGTTGCGGCGCGCCATTGAAAATGTGGAAGTTGCCTGTGGCATCCCGATGATGATGCAGGGCTACAACTCGGAGGATGTGGCTAGAGGCATCGATGAGTTTATGATCCGCCAACCCTTGGGCGTGGTGGGGATTATTTGCCCATTCAACTTTCCAGCCATGATTCCCTTTTGGTTTATGCCCTACGCGATCGCCTGTGGCAACACGGTCATCCTCAAACCATCGGAAAAAGTGCCGTTAACGCTGCAAAAAATAGTGCAGTTGATTGAGCAAACAGGCTTACCTGCTGGCGTGGTGAATTTGGTAAATGGCACCAAAGTAGTTGTGGATGCGATGCTCGATCATCCGGCAGTCCGGGCGATTAGCTTTGTGGGATCTACGCCGATTGCCAAGTATGTGTACAGTCGGGCAGCGGCAAATGGCAAGCGTGCCCAGTGTCAGGGCGGGGCAAAAAATCCGGTGATTGTGCTGTCCGATGCAGATATTGCTACCACCACGCGGATTATGGCGGACAGTGCCTTTGGCTGTGCGGGACAGCGCTGTTTGGCGGCATCGGTGGCGATTACAGTGGGAGACGCGAAGCAGACGTTTACCGAGGCGATCGCGGAGGTTGCGACTACCCGAAAAGTGGGCTATGGGCTAGAAGACGGGATTCAGATGGGCGCAGTAATCACGGCTGGCAGCAAAAACCGGATTGAACGTCTGATTCAGCAGGGAGTTGATCAAGGCGCGACGGCGCTAGTGGACGGTCGTCAATCCAAAATTTTGGGCTACGAGCAGGGCTATTTTGTTCGTCCCACCATTCTGCAAAATGTAAATCCTTTGGGCGATCTGGCAAAAACTGAGATTTTTGGTCCCGTGCTGAGTTTGATTCATCTGGAGAGTATTGATGAGGCGATCGCGCTAATCAACCAAGGTCAATACGGCAACATGGCATGTCTCTTCACCTCCAGCGGTGCCGCAGCCCGCAAGTTTCGCTACGAAGCCGAAGCCGGAAACATTGGCATCAACATCGGGGTAGCGGCTCCTATGGCGCAGTTTCCCTTTAGCGGTTGGAAAGATAGCTTCTTCGGCGATCTGCACGGACAAGGACACCACGCCGTAGAATTCTTTACCCAAACCAAGGTAGTGATAGAACGCTGGCACGACTGGACACGTCAGTTTTAATCGCAATTAGCATATAGTTGAACCCGGCTCTATTTTGGGAATCTTAGTCACAGCCTGTGTGGTTAATTATACAAACTAGTCGGGAGTCAAGGAATCGCATTGAGTAATAAGGAGAGGATCGGAAAAGATTTAGAATCCTTGCGTCAAGGCTTACATGTGTATGTTGAGCAAAAAATGCAGGCGCAGCATGGCAGCAATTGGACATGCTTCGTTAATTAGTCGATCCGTCAAATGCATCGACTTTATCAAAGCACACCGATGCCTAATGCTTTTCGTTTCAATACCAACACGCGAGGTCTTGCTCCCTTTTCCAAAGCAAATTTCAGCCCTGTGCGAAATATTTCTGGCATGTAGTAACGAGCTATGTCATCTTTGGCTCTATCTTCATAGATAACACCCATATCTTCTAACATTCTGATTGTTACTTGATCTAAGTTTAAATCTTCCACCGTAAAGGGTATACGTTTTTGCTCTTGAGTGTATTCTGTCTCAATTTTCTCTACCCATTTTCTAAATTCGGGATACTCCTCCTGGGCTTCTTTTACTTTTTTCTCACTGCACGGTTCTAATGCACGACGAATAGACTGAGGGGGCAAAAGACGATTTGCAGACCATCTCTCAAATTGAATTTCCTTTGATCTCTCTACAGTGATATCAGCAGCATGATAGAGCAAGCGAACAATATCTCTCGCTTGCAGTCTACCCTTAAAGTCTGTTAATGCAGCAAATACCCAACTAGCTGTATATGCTTCATTAACTCCTCCAAGCTTTTCACCCCATAGTTTCTCAAGCTTTGAAACGAATTCCTCCCGGCTTAGATCGTCTATCTCTCCCTCAACAGCGTTGATTACATTAGCTTGGCTGCATACCCAATAAACTAATTTTAGGAAAGAGTCTACATCCCATGACAAATCATACGAGCGGTATAAACTTTCAAACTGAGCCAGGGTAATCGCATCGTCATGAAGCAAGCAAAATTCTAGATTCCAAGTTAATATGACACTGTCAAAATCAGAACAAGTCTCAGAACGAAGCATCGTTGGCAGACCTCCGCCTCCAAAAGCCTCGACTAGTGACACCCATTCAACTCGCTTTGCCCACCGCCTAGTCAACGT
>CASBQE010000254.1 GCA_949127665.1 Synechococcales cyanobacterium PMM_0083 | reverse complement strand
TCACCTGAAGGCGATCAATGAAGCCCGTTTAGCCGAGATTGAACCCACTCAAACCATCGTGCAGTTGTGTCAATGGGAGGATGTAGAAGCTGAACTAGACGAGATGTGGAGCTTTGTTCTTTGTCCTTTGTTCTTTGTCCTTTGTTCTTTGTTCTCTGTTCTTTGTTACTTAAGGCAGCATAACTATTAATTCATCGGACTATTTGCACATAATAACCCTGCCAAGTGAATGATCAGGATGTTCTCCGTATATCTTCGGAAATCGAGGATGATCAGGACTCTTTTGGTGAAAGACTTTTGGTGCTAACGCGATCGCGCTACTTATTACGATGAGTCAGTAAATCTCCTCACCTGTAGATGGGCTGCGATCGCAATCTGAGAAAATGCTGAATTCAAGCTGAGAAATTTTTACGACTAAATTCAGGAGATTCCTGTGCCTGATTCAGATAGGCTTCAGTGCTGACTGAGATTCTTTAGCTAGTGAGCCAATCCGGTTTACTCGAAAAGCAATATCTCACGATTTAACACTTAGTCAGGAGTAACCCATGAAATTAGCTTCTCTGCTTACAGGTCTTGCAGTGGTTGGATTAGTTACAGTTGCAGATCTTTCATTAACAGCAGTGCATCCTTCATTGACTCAAGTAGCGACTGCGGCTGAAATGCCAACTGCTCAAGAAAAAATCTCCCTGATCACCAAAAATAAAGGGCAAATCGGCGGTGGCGATCAACTCCGTCGATTTTTCTTTGGAGAGTTAGATCCAGTCGGCATTCAGCCAGGTGGAGCCGGTCATGTGGTCAATCTATACAACAAAGCTAACGATGTCACCTTTTCATACTGTGCCCATTTTGATGTGGTAGTTGCAGTGAAGAAGGGAAAAGTGGCTAAATTCCTTGCCAGTGAAGTGAAGTAAGGCACACAGTCAAAGAATCAAAATCTGGAAGCTAGGAGTCAGAAGGAAACCCTATTTTTGTCTTCTAGCTGCTTTTTATCAGAATCACCCTAGCTTAAGAGAGGTTGTGTATGGAATTCAGGGATGTAATTTTGCTGCTACATCCGATCGCCGCTGTAGTGATTGTGTTTCCACTCATTGGTATCGTTGTGAACCGCGCCCTTCAAACACGGCAACGTCGATTGCAGACTGCTAGTGGAGAGAAAAGCAAAATTCCTCCGAGCGCAGGACAGGAACACGTTCAACTGGGTCGTTGGCTGACTGGCGCAGTAGTAGGAATTGTTCTGTTGGCATTAGCCTATGACATATTTAGCAATATTGTTGATCAAAAAGTTTGGGATCAAAATCCATTCAAAGTGGGGTTGATTATCCTCATGTTTGGCGTTGCGATCGCATCTCTAGCGTTGCTTTACCGAGCAAAGACACGACTGTGGCGGGGAGTATTTGCAACACTGACAGGTATGAGTTTGGTGGTGCTTGGTTGTCAAGATGGTATCTATCGCAAAACAGATCAGTGGTATGTCTCTCACTACTATTACGGCATCACTGCGGCACTGCTGATGATTTTTTCTCTCGCGATTTTGCGCGAGATTTACCAAGATAGAACCAATCGCTGGCGTACTGTTCACATCGTTCTCAATTCCATTGCGCTGCTCATCTTCCTGGGTCAGGGCATTACGGGAACCCAATCACTTTTAGAAGTTCCCCTCGCATGGCAAGAACCGTATGTTAATCAACTTTATGGGCAGCAATGCGATAAGAAACCTTGCACGATTCAATTAGCGCCTGCCCCCCAACCATCTAAGTGAAATCAAAGGAACCCGTCATTCAACATAGCGAACGCTAATGATGTCGTCTAAAACTTGCAGCAAAGTAGGTTGGTTTTTCGCTTCGCAGCGACTGACCTTTAAACTTCCCTGCTGCAAGTTCACTTTATTATCTGCGATCGGTGGCGCGCCCCCGGTAGGCTGCCATCATTGCCTTCATTTCAGTCATCATTGCCTTCATCTCAGTGATCATGACCTGTTGCTGTTGCTGAACTTCTTGCACCGTTGCTGTACTGGTTGTTCTAGGCAGAAGGGTATCTAGCTTTGTCCGACCAATCAGCATATCCATTTGACCGATCAAAACCTGTTGCTGCTTATATAAATCGTTCGTTGTTGCAGACTTTCCGGCTGGCACAGAAGTGAGCGCTTTCATTTCTGCCATCATCGTTTTCATTTGCGCCATCATCGTCTGCATGTCATCCGTCACCACTCGCAGTTCCCGAAACATCCGCTGTATTGTCGAGTCCTGCTGGGCAATAGTAAAAGTTGGTGTTTCAGCTTTGGCAGGTATCGTAACTGACAAAATCACCAGGCTAGACAAAACACCGTAAGCAAATCTTTTCACTGGAAAAACTCCTTAAAATATTCGTTAAATCAGATGTTTTTAGTCAATTTGAGACACTAAGCACATCTAATAAGACATAGGTTAAAGTGAACTCAAGAAACTTGAATGAGAGGAAGTTTAAAAGCAACCTAGAGCCATATGATTAGTCAATGAGAAAACACAATATATTGTTAGTGAATTAAAGAAACAACTAATTTGAATCTACTGATGAAGTAAATTTTTAGAGAGATAATTGTAAGAACGGCAAATCACCTAAATTAATATGTGATGTATACAGAGAAGCCTTAACTAAATAAGATAGCAGTCGCCTAAATAAAGCTATTCATAGACAAGGTATTTGATTTAGAAGTTTCTGTGTCTGACTTACAGCGGTTGCCGCTCGAATAAGCCACAAGATCTGTCAGAACAAGCTATTTTTCGATGTTACTCCTGTGGCTTACCAATCCGAAAATTGCTGTAACTAAGAACTACTTTCACTAGATACAGTCGCGGAAAGATAAGCCCTCAGGACGAACTCAGATCTTCTTCAGGCTTTTCTCATCTTGAGTCTGTACACTAGATGATGATCGTTTAGCATCTGTTCAGGGCAATTTGGTGAATACTTCTCAACCTGATACAAAATTTCAGCAGCGTATTTGGAAGCGGTTTTCTCGCGTTCAGCTTGCCACATTGATCATGGTAGGAAGCGTGATTGTATCGGGGGCAATCATTGCCGCTTGGTTTGCCAAACAAGGAGCGATCGCCCAAATTTTTCAGACGTTGAACCAGCTTCAAGAAAATCCACCCATGTGGATACAAGCACCGATGATGGTTGGCAACTATCTGTTGTTTTGGACGGTTGCATTGCTGTTGGTGGTGTTGACAGTGATGCGAGTATCTCCCCAACCGCGAACCTGGTCAAGAAATCTGGTAAGCAGCATTCTGGCAATTTTGACCATTCGCTACTTGCTCTGGCGATCGCTCTCCACGCTCAACCTCAGCACTCCACTCAATGGCGTATTTAGCCTCGGATTGTTTTTTCTAGAGTTGTTGACTCTCACAGGCACCATCATTCAATTAACTTTACTGTTCAAGGTTCGCAGTGAGCAAAACGATCCTGAAGGGACTCGCCGACCTGAAGCCGATTTATTATCTATGGATGTGGTCAGCGGTGCTTTCACACCCAATGTCGATATCCTGGTTCCCACCTACAACGAACCGCCTTTCATCCTGCAACGCACGATCATTGGCTGTCAGGCATTAGAATACAGCCCTAAAACAATTTACTTATTAGATGATACCCGTCGCCCAGAGGTGCAAGCGCTAGCAGCGGAGTTGGGCTGTGAATACATCACCCGACCGGATAATCTTCATGCTAAGGCTGGAAACCTGAACCATGCGATCGCCCACACCAGTGGAGAATTGATCGTAGTCTTCGATGCAGATTTTGTGCCTACAAAAAACTTTCTAACTCGCACGGTCGGCTTCTTTCAAGATCAGCGAGTCGCGTTAGTGCAAACGCCCCAAACGTTTTACAATCCTGACCCGATCGCCCGCAACTTGGGATTAGAACACATTCTTACGCCCGAAGAAGAGGTGTTTTACCGCCAAATTCAGCCCATCCGAGATAGTGCCGGAGGAGTTGTTTGCTCTGGCACATCCTTTGTGATGCGGCGCTCTACTCTGGTGGAAACGGGCAGTTTTGTCACAGAATCACTGAGCGAAGATTTTTTCACAGGCATTCGTTTAGCAGCACAAGGATATCGCCTGGTTTATCTGAATGAAAAGCTGAGCGCGGGTCTAGCGGCTGAAAGCATGGCAGACCAAGCGTTGCAGCGAGTCCGATGGGCACAGGGAACGTTGCAGGCGTTTTTTGTGAAGTCTAATCCCTTAACAATTCCAGGTTTGCGACCCATCCAGCGACTTGCCTATTTAGAAGGGCTGCTGCACTGGTTTACCAGCATTTCTCGTGTGGGCTTTCTGTTGATACCGCTGGCGTATTCCTTCTTGGGTGTGATTCCCTTACGGGCAACGGGTGCCGACATCTTGTATTTCTTTCTGCCCTATTACCTGGTCAATCTAAGCGTGTTCTCATGGCTCAATTATCGATCGCGATCAGCATTGCTTGCAGATGTCTATTCAGTAGTATTGTGCTTTCCGTTAGCGCTGACTGTAATTAAAACAATGCTGAATCCATTTGGCAAAGGCTTTAAGGTTACGCCCAAGGGCACTTCGAGCGATCGCTTTTTCTTTAACTGGCAGTTGGCGTTGCCCTTGATCATTGTGTTTATCGCCAGTGCGTTCAGCTTGTGGATTAACTTAGGGATTAACTTAGAGATCGGCATGTGGCAATCTGGCATGTCGCCTGTGATGGCTGAGAAAATGAAGGGTTTTGATTTGGGACTACTCTGGAGCGTGTACAACCTGTTGATATTAGGAACTTCTCTACTCGTGTTGATCGATGTTCCACGCCCTAATCTGTATGAATGGTTTGATCTTCATCGAACAGTCCGGTTACGGATAGGGGAACAAACGTTTTGGGGCACCACGAGCGCCATTTCAGAGGTGGGTGCCCAGGTGATTCTGACGCAAGCAGGATTTCCAATGATATCGCCGGAAATGAAGGGTCAAGCTACGGCACCATCGATTCCAGTCGAGCTAGAGATTTTGGAAAATGAGTTAGTCCTTCAAGGCATGGCAACTTGTACTAGTGTTGAAGAGGAACAGCCAACGGTGCGAGTCATGTTTGAGCAAGTGAGCCTTAATCAGCAGCGACAATTGGTTGAAATGCTGTTTTGCCGTCCGGGTCAGTGGAAGAGCCGCTGTTCTCCGGGAGAATTGCGATCGCTATGGCTGCTGTTTAGGATCATTCTCAGACCCCGGTTTGTCTTCGATCGCAATCCTAATATCAGCGTGGTTGCAGTGTCAAAAGTTTAAGATGAGCCTGAAGCTGTCGATATCATAGCCTCTAGTGTTGATGTCTTTGATTGCGGCGTTTCGGTTGACATAATTCGCAAGCATGATGCACTTCAACCTGAAGCGATTGATGAGAGGTGCGAAGTTCATGGGAAATCAGCATGATGCTCCAAAACAAAATCCCCACTCCAAGTAGGAAAATAATCAACACCACTTGAGATAACCAGCTAATCCCGGTGGCGATCGCCATTGCGATCGCAAACATATCGACTATCAACACGAGAACGGCAGTATAAACCCAGCCCAAGACGGTATGCACAATATGATTACGGTGAAACAAATCCGGCAATAGCAGATGCTCTAAATCGTGCAGATGGGCGGCTCTAGAAGGACTATTGCTGAGATCCATTTCGGAAAGACTCAAAATCTCTTGATTGACTGAGCGCAAATGATTGCTAATGCCGCCGTAGTGGGCAATCAGACCATTTTGTAGAATGGCACAAGCGGTAATCATCACCACAGGCGCAAGAATTAGACTAATCGCCTTAACAATCGTTTCACTAGTCATAGGGCACTTTTTCAAAAGAATGATATAAATCTGTTTAGCGTCTACTCAATCGACAATGATGCATCAAAACACTATTTTTAAGCATTCAAAGATATTCACGATAATTAAGCTGCTAGCTATTCTCGCAGTGCATAGCCAACACCCCGAACGGTATGAATCAGACGCTTTTCACCCTTCTCTTCTAGTTTCAGGCGTAGATAGCGAATGTAAACCTCAATGATATTGGAATCGCCCATAAAGTCATAGCCCCAAACCTTTTCTAAAATTTGGTCGCGGGTAAACACTTGACGGGGATTGCTAAGCAAATATTCCAACAAGTCAAATTCTTTTGCAGTCAAATCTACCGCCCTTTGTCCTCGATGTACTTCACGAGTGCGGCGATTTAATACTAAGTCTTCAAACTGCAACACATCCTCGTCCGTTTCCTGAGTACGGCGCAGATGAGCGCGAATTCGTGCCAAGAGTTCCTCAATGCTAAAGGGTTTGACGACGTAATCATCGGCTCCGGCATCTAACCCCGCCACGCGATCGCCCACATCATCTCGTGCAGTCAACAAAATAACGGGAACTTTGCTACCCGTTGCCCTCAACCGACGACAAAGTTCTACGCCCGTCAAACCAGGTAGCATCCAATCTAAAATCACCAAATCTAATTCAGATTCTCGCGCCAAAGATAATCCCGACATGCCATCATGCGTCACACTAACGCGATAGCCTTCGCTGCTCAACTCTAGTTCAATAAACCGAGCTAGCTTGACTTCATCTTCTACCAATAAAATATGTGCTGTCATCGTTTAGCTCCTAAGATGAGCATAATCTTATGTTTAGCAGTAGTTTGAATGATTGAAAGAAACAAATGCACGGGCTTAACAATTTAATTTTTTAGAAAATTTATTGTATGTGGAACATGTTTGATACAAGTCATTTCAAACGTGATTCCGTAATTTTCTGGAAACTCTTTATCCACTTACAGTGTGTAACTGAAACTGCGTTTGACGCTGAGAGTCAGATTAAAAGCTGCTGAAGAAACTAAATCTAAATCATTGCTAAGGCAAATTAGCGAATTTTTGAGAATCACCTGCTTTTATAATATTTTGATCCTTAGAAGTATACTTTCTAAAGGTGTAAGCCTTTGACAGCGGAGGATTTTAACACAAATTGTTGAGTCTTTAACTGAGCAAACAGAAAGCAGTGACAGCAACCCCAAAGCACCCACAGCAGCCTGTATTAGAAGTCCTTTCCTCCTTGAGCTATCGCACTGGAGAACTTAGCGGCTATCTACAAGAAGTTGCTCAAGGACTGAGCGAACTGATGCAACTAGATTGGTCAGTGGTGACCTTCTGCAAAAATGATTCCGAACGCATTTTGGCAAGCACCATTAATTTGGGAGAGGCAGCCGACGAGGTTTATTCTTTACACGGTAGTCTGACGGGCACTGTGTTCAATACAGGCAAGCCTTTAGTAGTAGAAGATGCCACAGCCTGTTCAGATTATGGCAATGCACCAGAAGGCTATCGAGCGTATTTAGGAGTTCCCCTGCGGATTCCTGCGGGTGAGGTGATTGGCACTATTTGTTCGTTTCAGCATCAACCACGCCGCTTCACTGAAGAAGAAGTGCAACTGGCAAAATTGTTTGCAGAACGGGCAGCAACGGCGATCGATAACTATCACCTTTATCAGCAACAGCAGCAAGTTAATCAGCGACTTGAGGCAGAAATTAAAGAACGCCATCAAGTCCAAATTGCCCTGCAAGAAAGTGAGGAAAAGTTTCGTCAGCTTGCTGAGAATATTGAGCAAGTTTTTTGGATACGCAGACCTGATGGTCAGATCCTTTATCTCAGCCCTGCTTTTGAACAAGTGTGGGGACAATCTTGCCAACAGTGGCTTCACGATCGCAACCTGTGGGCAGCCTCGATTCACCCCGACGATCGCAGCCGAATGCTAGAAGCTCAACGGCTTGGTCAGGGGAAAGTGGATGAAGAATATCGCATTGTTCGATCTGATGGTTCCATTCGGCTGATTCGAGATCAGTCATTTCCGGTGCGGGATGATTTAGGGAATATCTATCGCATTGCCGGGATTGCCGAAGATATTACGGAACGCCGACAAGCCGAGCAGGAAATGGGGAGAGCGATCGCCGCCTTGGCAGAAGTGGGCGAATTAGCCGCGATGATTGTGCATGAAGTTCGCAATCCTCTAACTACGGTACTGATGGGATTAAATGCCATCAGATCGATAGAATTGCCAGAATCAGTTCAAGAGCGCCTCAACTTATCGCTGGAAGAAGCAGAACGCATTCGTAACCTGTTGAAGGAAATTTTGCTTTATGCGAAACCGCAAGCGCTTCAGCCTTCTGAGCTAGAGATCAATGCATTCATTGGCGATACGCTGGAAAGCATTCGCATGATGCCGGCAATCAGTCGGAGAATTGATTTTCTACCAGCGCCCCATCCCGTCAGGGTTTTAGCCGACAAAGATAAGCTGAAGCAGGTGTTTATCAATTTAGTAGACAATGCCTGTCAAGCACTCTCTGCTGAAAGCGTTACGAACGCGGATGCAAAAATTACCTGGACTGTAGAACCCGATTTAATCACTAATTCGGTCTACATTCGGATACATAATGGCGGCAATCCAATTTCTCCTGAAACGCTGCCAAAGCTGATGAAACCTTTTTTCACTACAAAATCCTGTGGAACAGGGCTGGGGTTAGCAATTGTAAAACGCATTGTGGATGCCCATTCTGGAGAATTGATGATTACCTCCAATGAGGCTGAAGGCACCCAAGTCAGCATTAAATTTGCGATTTTGACTTAAGCCCCCAATTCACAGAGCTTTATCGAGAAACGACATTAGCTGCTTCCTGTGCAACCGCCAGCCCATTTGTAGATGCTGCCTCAGCTTTAGGGTAAGAACACTTCACAGTAATTTTAAGGCTGCTTTGTGCTTTGCCACTGGCAATATAAGGCACTCCGGCATCGACGCTCAAATTCACGCCAAACTCTAACGTGACTTCATCAATATTGGCAACACCACAATTTTTGAATGCATTCATGCAGTAGTAAGCGTAGGTGCGAATCGTGTTTTGCATGAGCTGCATGGATTGTGCTGGATCGATCCGAGCAGGTTTAAAGGTTGACAATCCTTTTTGTCCGGTGCGTCGTTGTTCTGGTGCTAATTCGGGAGAGATAGTCGGGCTATCAGTATTGTCTTGGGCTTCGATGTACAGCATCATGCCATCATCGAGTTGCACAGGAATAAGCTGAGTCATAGTAGTTTCCTTTGAATTGTAGATGCGTCTTGAGTATTCCCTGAAGATATAAATGGTGATCAGGGGTAAAGCCCCTTATGGGAAAGGCATGGTGATGTATTCTGCGGAACTGGTATTGATTTTGGCGGCGCTTTTAGATTATGGAATTGGCGATCCCTGGGATTGGTGGCACCCGGTTCAGGGGATGGGCTGGCTGATTTCTCGCTATACCCAACTGGCTTTGAAAGCGCTTGATTCACCGATCGCGCTCCGATTGGCTGGCGTTGCGCTGGGCGTGGGATTAGTCGTGGGCAGTGGTTTGATCGGATGGCTGATTGTTGCTGGAGCAAAGCAGTTTCACCCTTTAGCGGGTTTGGCAACAGAGATGATTTTGCTGGCAAGCTGTTTTGCCGGACGAAGCCTGAGAGATGCGGCAAATGAAGTGCTAGAGCCGTTGCAAGCCGGAAATTTGACAGAAGGGCGATCGCGTTTAAGCCGCTATGTGGGGCGAGACACTGAGAATTTGTCTGAGCCAGAAGTGCTGCGCGCTGTGCTGGAAACTGTGACCGAAAATGCGACGGATGGGGTAATGGCTCCATTGTTTTATGCGATCGCGGGAGCCATGATTCCGGCGATCGGCAGTGTGCCTTTGGCATTGGGCTACAAAGCTGCTAGCACCCTCGATTCAATGGTGGGCTATCGCTATCCACCCTACACTCACTTGGGCTGGTTTAGCGCCAAACTGGATGATGGTTTAACCTGGATACCGTGCCGCCTGGTGGTCTTGACTCTTTCTGTTGTCTCTGGTAAGCCTCGCCGCGTTTGGCAGATTTGCTGGCGCGATGCCTCCAAAGATCTCAGCCCTAATTCTGGCTGGAGCGAGGCTACCTATGCGGCTGCATTAGGCGTGCAAGTAGGCGGCACAAACTGGTATCGCGGCGTTGCCAAACAAAAGCCACTGTTGGGAGATGCGACAAGAGCGATCGCGCCAGACCACATTTTTGCCGCACTCCATCTCACCCGCCAGTGTTTTATGATGTGGCTAGCGATCGCCGTTTTAGCGCTCTGGCTAAGGTCTCGTTTGGACTGACCCACTCGCCCAACCGCTATAATGCGAGTTACTTTGAGGGAACGAGACAGGCAACTGTCCATCAGAAAGCTGACTCATGACAACTGTGATTGCAACACCGCTTAGTCAAATTAAGCTGTCGCCTGATGGTGCCATGACCATCTCAGGGCTGACCTGGAAAATCTATCAGGCTCTGCTGCAAGAACTGGGAGAAGATCGCTCGACTCGCATTGCCTATGACCAAGGAATACTGGAAATCAGGATGCCGGGAGAGCTACACGAAATTGTCAATCGGTTGCTGGCAAAGATAATTACGCTGCTGGCGATGGAATTAAAGATTGAAGCAAATGACTTTGGTTCAGTGACGCTGAATCGTGAATCACTCGATCGCGGCATTGAACCCGATACGTGTTTCTACATCCAAAATGCAGCGAAAGGGCAGAGGATAGCAATGACTATCTCGGAAAGCCTGCCTCCCAATCTGGCGCTGGAGGTGGATATCGCTAGCTCATCAGCCAGCAAGATGTCGATTTATCAGGTAATCGGGGTGCCTGAAGTCTGGCTATACAGGCGGAATATCCTAAATATCCAGTTGCTTCAGGATGGGCAATATGGCGATGTTGCCAACAGTCGAGCTTTTCCAACAGTCAGCGTTGAACAGTTAAATCAGTGGATTGAAATGCGAAAAACTGAGACAGATTTAACAGTGTTGCGAGATGTTCAACGGTTTTGTAGGGAATACACGATCTAGAAGAGTGGAAATCGCCCCTTTGCCCAAGCCACGCTGAGGCGATCAAGGAGATTGGACAATGCCTGTAAAATGAAGTGATATTGGGTTATCCAGACATCCAACACCATGATTTCATGCGCTTGCCTCGGAAATGGTGAGGTCTAGAATCGGCTGATCGGTGAGGCAGCGCCAATAGCAAGCAAATAGATCGGGTTCTTGGAGATTGATGCTGGCGATCGCGGGGGCTGCTGGAAACGGAATCAGCCGATCAAACTGAAGAGTTTCTCCATAAAAACCGAATTGCAGGAGATAAACCGCAGGGGGAGCCACCAGCGATCGCAGCAATCGCTGGGCTAAGTGATAGAGCGACTGCCGCTGCACATCCACTAAATGAATCGGTTGAAAATAACGGTGTGCGTTTAAATCAGAGCTAACCGCCCGTGGTTCACCTTCAACGCCAATCACTTCAGCATACAAAGGACCTTTGCCTGTCAGCACAATCGGCAACCAGCCATTGCCATCTCCAGTTTTATACTGCCACTGGGAAACTTGCTGCCGCAGACCCTCCACATCTTGACAGGCTTGATAAACAGATTGGGCAGGAAACTGTAACCAGTCTGGCAGTGCCAAAGTTAAGGGGCAGAGAAGAGCGTTCCCTAGCCCATCATGGCTGAACTGATTGGGTGTTAACG
>CASBQE010000253.1 GCA_949127665.1 Synechococcales cyanobacterium PMM_0083 | reverse complement strand
GTCAGAAGGGGAGGATGCAGCCCCAAATGCGATATTTTGAGGCTGAGCAATGCCGGGAGAGGAGGAGGGTACAAATCCTCCGCTTCCGTTTAAACCGCCTGCCAAAATCTCATGCGCTTGCTGCAAGGCAGGGCTGAGGTGGTGGGTGTGTTCGTGAAACTGCACTTGCCCCTCATCAAACTCCTCGGCTTCAAACGGCTTCCAATATCCACCGCCCACCGCCACCGAGATCGCGGCACTCCCTGTCCCCAATCCAGACATGGCACCCGCCAAACCCCAATTATTCCAGGGCATCCCAGCCGACACCGCCAGAGATACTATTGCCCCCCCAACGCCAGCGAATACGCCGCCAGCGATAACGCCTACTAACTTCTGATTTTTTTCGTGTTCCTTCATGGCTTTAATGGGTCTCTGAATGGGTTGAGGGTTCAAGTGTTCGACTGGGATGGGGCTAAGCTGAGGGTTTGAGTGGTTGGCAGTGCAGGTAATTTGCCCTTCAGCAGGGGCGTATTTTGTAAGGCGATTGTGACCATGCATCCGAAAGGGAGCAGCGCCGGGGTTTCCGCCTCCACCAGCGAAAGCATTTGCTCTGATTGCTGAACCATCGCTTGCAGGGCTGGAAATGCCGACAAATCCCAATTGCTAGCTGCTAGTTGCGCCAGCGCCAAGTTTTTAGCCGTGCGATCGAGCGCAAGATCTTGGATTGCCGCAGCAATTCTGGACTGCATCAACTGCACTTGTCGCTGCTGTGCTTGTTGGGCGAATTCATCAGCAGCGATTCCCACCCGATCGCTGCTGTCTTCATCCGAGAACTGCGGTACTGGATTGGGCTGTCTCGCCTGCATTTGCAGGGACTGAGCGATGGTTTTGCCATCTACTTTCGCCTGCTTCACAAAGTCTTTGATTGAACTCCGTGCAGCCTCGGAAAACGGACTGCGGAGTTCAAGGTGCTGCGCGATCACCCTTACGTCGCGCTGCAAAATTCCATCTTGTTCGTACATCTGCTCAGCGGTGTACACGGAAAATCCTGTCTTAGTAGCCATCTAAATAACCCCTTGTTGTTTTAATGCTTGATCCAACACGTCTTGCCCTAACCCTTTGAGCCGCATGTATTCACGGCGGGTACATCTACTGCCGCCGCCCTTGTTACGGCGATCGCACCATCGCACCATGAGCCGAATTTCTTCATACAGCCCAGCATCTAGCGGATCATCCTCACGCCCAAGAGCCAATCGACACTTCTTGATCGTTGGCTCGGTTGTTCCCAGCCAAGCTTCCGCTTCCGCCCAATTACGTGGACAGCGCATTGATTCAGTCTGTGATTCAGGCTGACTCGGTGAAATGTCGATCGTGATAGGACGTGCCATAAACCCTTTCAAACCCTTTCAAACCCTTTCATAAGCTTCTACCTGCAAGGCTTTGAAGCGTTCTGAAAGGCTTGTAATAAAGTTATTCTCAAAGAACTAAACTGTCAATACTTACAGCCGTCTAAATTTGATTTTTACAAGTATTATGACGAAAAGCTTGACCAATGCCGTCAAGCTTTGATACCTCAAGGTTTTTTGGTAGGCTATAAATAAATTGGAAATAAACTGTGCCTGAGAAAGAGAACGTTGCAAAACTGATCGCGCATTTCCTGAAAAAGGATGGCGAAAGCAAGCCCCTAACTCAGCGAGAGTTGGGAAAGCGTATTGGCAACGTAGCTCAAAAGACTATCTGGTCGTGGAAGCATGGCGAAGCAAATCTTGACTCCAGTAGTCGGGAGAAGCTTGCTAATTTTCTGGGAAAGACCGAAGGCGAATTGGCAAGCTACCTCCGCTCTGAAGTGACCTTGGAAGAATTTCTGGATGGGGTAGAGATTCCTAAAACTCGCCACGCTCAACAGATTTTGGGATGGCTTCCAACGCTCAGACCTACAGAACTGTTTGAGATAGTGCAAGAAGGCTTTCGGCTTTTGTCCGTTCACTTTGGAGTCGCAACGCCTGCTTTTTTAGAGTCAAGGCTTGCCCCGACTCCTGTTCCTGAAAACGTTTCGATTGCAGACTTAATTCGTGCCCATCTTGACCATGCTCAATTGTGTGAAGATGCTGAAATTTCCCTTGAGCGACTGCAAGCATTAATAGACGGTGCGCGCCCCTGCGATCATGAGTTAGTGCTGCTTGCAGTCGAGCTAAACAAACCAGATGGCGAATCTTGGACGACCTGCGAATTAAAAGCAATTCGCGATCGCGGATTTCCTGAAAACTCTACTCACAAGGAAGCAAAAAACAATGCACATTGAGACTCTTCTAGAACAATGCACTGAGCATCGAATTGCCGATAGTCTTTGTATTTGCGCTGACAGCAAAGAGACGGCTAGCAAACTGGTTATCGGGTTTGTCCAGCAGATGGCATCTCGTGCTGCTGCATTTCGCAAAAAGGAAGTGTTGATCTTCTCCCCTGGCTGTCGCAAGCCGCGTCAAATTCCCGTAGAAATGGCAATGCAAACTGGTGGGAGCCGCATTGGGATATCGGAGATAAATGATATGTTTGGCGATCTCAACTTGAATTTAGTCGGCGCAGACTATCGCCGCATTCTAGAATTTTTGATGCAGCAGAAGGAGGAGGGGAACATTGTGATTATCACGAGCAATATTACTCGTGATGAAAACGGCGAACCAATTAGCACCGAGAACCCGACAGCCGGACGCGATATTTGCCATCACACTAACGATTTACTTCTACCCAATCGAGCCTCGTGGAATGCCAGCCAGTTTACAGGCTACAACTACCGTAAAAGTTGGAGGCGCGGTTTTGATGATTTTGAGCGACTGAATCCCGAATATCACCGTCTGCGAGAAGCCCTTGCCAAAGATGGGTGCGCCCCAAACTTTGAGTACACGTTGTATCGTCCTGATGGCGCACTATGCAGCTACAGCACCAGCTACCTCCTGTGCAACGACTACTGCGGTGATCAGGTCAGAATCGGCATCAGTCGCCCCCAAGATTGGAGTTTGATTGAGCCTGCACCCGAATTCGCGATCGCCTGAGTTGGCAACATTCCGTTGAATACCGATTCAAACATTTTAAAGGGATATTCCATGACAGAGAGGCTAGATCGGATAGAAGCAATCCTGGAAAGGAACGCAGAGCAGATAACTTCCAACGCCCGTGCGATTGAAGCGAACAGTAACGCGATCGCCCAGTTGCGGGAATCTCAACAGGAATCTCAAAAAGATTTCCGGGCATCTATTGAAGATGTGGTGAGCATGTTTACTGCAATGACCGTGCAAGTGGAACAAGACCGAGTAGAGTTTCGAGTCACTGTCCAAAATCTTTTGGATGCTATAACCCGACAGTTCAGCGGCAATGGGCATGGCGAATAGGAGGGCGATCGTTCGGTAGTTGAGATCGCGAGATATTTTTAATACCCGCTAGTATTATTTTTGATTTCTAGCACGTATTCGCATTCACTGGAGATCTCTAACCAAGTGGCAAATTCAACTGAATTGGATCTTTCGGTATGGCTGCTTGAGCCATGATTAGTTCGTAATGAGATAAATCACGTCGCCAGTTTTCAATGTCACCGGAATCCCAGTTGACTTGAGTTTGCTCTAGATCTGGATCTTCAGAGCTAAAATCCAATCGAAACTGAATGCCAATTGCAGTGATCCGATTTTGATACGAGGCTGGACGACCCAACCTACTAGCGATTTTGTACCACGATCTAATTTGGCTGAGGGAGATTCCCGGTGCTTCCGTCCTGGCGGCATGAGCGAATAGATTAAGTTGAATTCTGCCATTTAGATCGGTCGGTTCTTCTGCAAAGAGACAGACCCCGTGCGATTCAAGAGTTTCTGGTTGATTAAGCGCGTGATATCCCTCCTGTGACAGCACGACGTTGTAGTCAGCATCCAGAACCGTGCCATCAAAATAAGACGCTAACTGGAGTGCGGCTGATAGGCTTTCGTCTTTGTGGCTATGGCTGTAGCTGAGTGGACTACTCATCGCCTGATTCTCTCGCTTGAGGGCTTTACTCAAGAGTGCCCACCGAGATCGATGAATTTAAGTTTTACGCGCACCAGAACTTTCAGGCTTAATCAAAACTCAGCCAGAACGGCTTAAAGGTCATTGAAGAAGAGAAGCTGTGACGTTATCTCTCTCCTAATTCCAATACCCCAGAACAAAAAACCCGTATACTTACTACGGCTTTTTTTACATTTTGATAGAACTGCTTCCCTGTATAGCTTTCAGCGTTTTTAACGCGATCGCCTTCAATGCAGATCTCTATTTTGTAGGCTGAAAGCCTTACACAGCAAGGCTTTACTTGCGAGTCTTTTTATTTTCTCGTTGCTCAATTCTTTGGCTCAGAAGCAAAAAAACTTGATCTCGTGCCTTGCGAATCTTCTCCAGTTCTTCCGGCTTGAAAGAAGCTGACAGTGTAGGCTTACCATTTTCGTCATGAACCAATCGACGACCTTCGCGATCGTCGATCTTGGTAAATCCCTTCCTGCGGCTAAATACATACGTTCGACCTTTCCAGTGATTCCGGTCTGCCAGATTTAGCACCATATTCGCAGTTGTGATCAGTTCCAGGGCGATCGCCTCTCGTTGCTTCTGGTTAAGCTGAATGGCAATTGAACGAGACAGGGTTAATTCTTGCTCTAGACTATCAACCTCATCAGTCAATGCGTGGAGCGTAATGCGACTCTCTTTCTCTAGGCGAATTGCAAATTCTTCATTTCTGGCATGATCCGCTACGGTAGCGATCGCGCTGGTAGCCTCTGGCAGCTTCTCCTTAAAGAGAGAATTTACCCGCTGGTGATAATCCTTCGTAGATTCGTTGTTCTGGGGTATTGGCAATGCAAAGTCGCTCTCCAGATCTGGCACTTCAACTGGGGAATTAATGCGGTTGTAAAAACCTTGAATGTGTTCATACTGGGCTTCAATTCGCTTCACTCCACGGTGTAATTCAATCGGCTCTACATATTCAGCATATTTGTCTTGCCAGTCCCGCAGCTTCTCCCGTCCGTCGAACCAGTCAGCCCAACTGAGCCAAGCCTTCTCTTCATCCCGGTGAAGCGGCACAAAATGGGCGTGGATGTGGGGATTCACTTCGTCCAGGTGTAGGACGGCTGAAAGAATGCGCCCCTCGAATTCGTTCTCTAAGAAAGCGGTAGACCGCTCTGAGAACTGCTGCACCCGCTCCATATTCAATTCTCTTAGTGGATTTTCATCTTGCCGGAACCAGGCGCTTGAGGCAGTCAGCATAATCTCACACGCCAGATTAGAATCAGGGCGAAGCTTGCGCCTCTGTGAAGCCTGATCGAGTATTTCATCAATCCGCTCAGGCAAGTCCTCTAAAGAGCCGATTAGCTGCCGATTAAGATGGAATCGAGATGGATCTGCATTGGGAGTTGCTTGTGAGCGATCGCAATGCGCCCGCGAAGCTTTGATCGCCCCCGCAGACTTGAGTTTCCCGAATCGTAAGATGCAGTATGCCATCCCCTCAGAGTGCCCCTCTTGCTTGTCGTTCTAGCAAGAGGGGACTGTTTTGAGCATCTATCAATTGAGGCTTTCAACTCATAGGGCAGAGATACTTCTGTGATTGAATTTTGATTCATACAAGAAAAATGAATCCATTGTTCTCTGTGTAGCGGAGCGTCCCAAACTAAGCCGTGAGTGTTGCCACAAACGCAGCATTTGCCTTCTAACTCAACATTGAAATTACTCATTGATAGCCTCCGCGATCGCGCCAACGATAATCGTCATGTTGCCCACGCGATAGCCAAGGGACTGAATCGCTTCAGTTTTAATCCAAGAAAAAAGGATCTCTTCTACTGCGAGGACTAAATCCTTGTCGTGCAGACAGACATGATAAGCAGCGCTTTCTACAGCAGACATGATCAAACCGTCCGAAAGGTTTGGATTAACAAGGACAAAACATCCTTCCTGGTTTCTGATCCTGAAACTAGGGGTGCTGAGAACGTGATTGTAAGCAATCCGCTTTTCGTCCTCAGTGCGGATTGTGCTGTAGTCTTCCCATCCGTCGCCTAGCTGCCAGTCAATCTGTAGGACGGCATATGCGGGGATTGAGTGATAGTCAAAGTCAGCAGTGACGGGGATTTCGGTGTCGGGAATTTCAGTAGGTCGCATTGTTGGTTAGGTCTAGAATTTGTTCGCATCTCCAATGTAGTCTTCACGGCACAAACTGTCAAGCTAGCATTACTTTTGCAATGCTAGCTTGACAGTTTGTAGTGTCAGCATTACAGTTGAAAAGCAGATTGAGATCGCTGTGGACTTCTGGACTGAAGCGGCGAAGGCGATACCGGATTGGGGCGCAGTTTTAGATCGCAGAGCATCCAGCCGCGATGTCCGACAGACTTACTTGCACTGCCAAGCCGTAATGCTGGTAGCGATTGGGAAACTGGGAGCAATTTTACTCAACAAATACCCGGAAGACTGGAAGACAAGGCTTAAAAAATTGGAGGGCGTTGACTGGAGCCGTTCTAATCCTCAATGGCACGAAACCGTAATTTTTGGCGGCTCTATCAAAAAGAACGGGCGGACTATTAATCAAGCTCTCTGCTTGATTAAAGAAAATCTTTAGTCTCTGACCTGTAATGCTAGATTGACACTTTGTAACGCTGGCATTACAGTGAAGGTGGAGAAAACAGCAGAGAGAATATCGTAATTGTAAAAGCGTGAAAAAAGTCCAGCCGTCAATAAACCTAAAAATTAAACAGATAAGGATAGTTGACGCGCCTGAATCGTTAGCAAAAACTCTCGACAACGCTCGTAGAGACAAAAGCCTAAGTGTTCTTGAACTATGCGCCAAGGCAGGCATCAGCCGTACCCTTTGGTACAAGATTATAGGAAACGAGATTGATGAAGGCGTATTAGGTGAGCAAATTCTAAGAGCGCTTGAGGCGGTTTTAGAAGTCGATTGCGGTGTGAAATTTGATTAGAGAAAGATGAAAACACCATGCTGATCCTGAAAAATCTAACATTACGTTACCGCCGACCTCCATCCTTCCCTTGATTGACTGCCTGCGCCTGGAGTAATTGCGCCTCAATTTGCTTCCAGCGCTCCCATAACTCTGGCGTGAAATTATTCTCGATCGCCTGCCATCGCTTCGTATCTTTAAGCCAAGCGACCTTTGCAATGACTTTCTGAGTGCGAGATTCAAAGAAGCTGATTTCGTTCTTCTTCTGGTTCAACGTGTAGTTTTTGAAGACGAATGTGGAGTTTTTGGACACCTTCAAAAACCGAGCCATCGCCGGTGCGATCGCTTCCACTTGTTTTCGTTGCTCTGGGGTCAACCGTAGCACTGCTTGGATCTGTTCGTTTTGTTCTGGGGTATATACAACCCCTAGCTGCCGCTGCAATCCATTAAAGCTGTAGCGATTCCCTAATTTATTCCCAGCGATCGCAACCCCATCCTTGGCGTAGCTGATGCCCTTGGGCTTCCCAGTGCGAGTAAAGTCTAGCCGCACGGTTACTCCCTGTTTTTGCAAGCGCTCAAGCAACTCTGGCATCGAGGGGCAATCGCTCGTGAGATTGTCTAAAATCTGCTGTAGCTGCACCTGAGTTGAGACAATGCCCGTCGCTTGCTGTTTGAGGACTTGATTCTTACTCTGCTCTTTCCGTCCAGCCTCCCAGCTATTCGGTTGTCGTCGGAGTCCATATTCCGATTCCAATAATCGCAGCACCTTCTGAGAACGATAGCGCTCCCGCCAGGTCTGCACCGCTTTCCCTGATTCCAAATTGATCCGGCTCAGGACGATGTGGGCATGGCGATGTTTTTGATCAGTGTGCTGAACAATCGCGTATTGGTACTGAGGTAGCTCATCTTCTACAAACTGATCAATCGCTGCTTTGAGTCGCAACGGCTCATCTAAAATAGCTGGCTCACGACTGCTTAAAATCATTCCAGCTAAATAGCGATCGCCCAAGTCCGACCACTGCTCATCGCTCAAATTGTCTTCATAGGGCAGGCTGAGGGCGATGTGACAGACCGGACGTTCTACTTTGTAATTCTGACTGCGGGAGAGGTTATAAATCTGCGCCGTTTCTCCAATTAATTCTCGCGCTTGTGCCGGGGTCATCTCACTGCGCTCTGCCAGCAGTGCCACATTACCGCCGACAATCTTCGCCCCAGCTTTGCCAAAGCAGTAGCCGAAGGTGGCAGCAAAGCTATCGTTCTGCATCAACTTACCGATCATCGTTTTCTGTGTTGGATAGCTCAATTAATATCTGTTGGAGTAGCGCCTGAGTTTCAGAAATGCATTGCATTAATATCGTCTCCTCTACAAATTCATCTTGCTTTAGCTTCCGCATTAACTGGTTTAAATTCACACCAATGCGATTCAGGGCGATCGCGTTTTGCATGGTGGCGTAGGGCAGTTTCACGCGCCGAGGCTGCGGCAATGGCAGATCAAATACTCTCGCTTTCACCCAGTCTGATACAGCAATCCCGCGATCGTGACAGGCAGATTTGAGTATCACTTTTTGTTCTGGGGTGCATCGGAATGACACCCACGCCTGTACGTCTAATCCTGCCTCTATTGCATCATCAATTGCATCATCTACTGAGGCATCTATAGCAGCATCTATCGCCTCTTGATTAATGTCACGCAGTGCAATCGGATTAGCTTTAATTAGCTGACTTGTTTTTCTCCGCAGTGCATCCAAAGTGCCTACGCGATCGTCTGGGTTTGGTTTTTGATTGGTTACAGGATTAATTGCAGTTTTATTCTCAAATTCATTCACAGGGTTCTCCAAGGGTGTGCCCTTGGACAAGCGAGACGATGGGAGCTTTAGCTACCAGGACATGCCGAAGGCGTGTCACAGACTCCAGCTTGCCAAGGAGGATGGATAGGTGAAGCGAGATATTCTGACGGTACGGGGTCGCAGACGAAAGAGAAACCGTGAAAAGCCGTAGAACTAACGACGACAAAGACTCTCTAATTTCTTAAAGTGGCGAAGTATCAAGGATTCTTGGTTAGTTGATTCGTGGATGGTTGGTTGTCGATTGTTCTGGGGTATTGAAATATGGCACGGTCTGGGGTCGCTTATGACCCGGAAGTAGCGAAGGACATGCACAGCAAGCTGAAAAGCTTGTCTCGTCAAAAGCCGAAAAAAAAGAAACTAACCCTGCGTGATCTAATCGAAGAATTGCGCTCAGACATTGAGCAGGCGAAAGCTGCGGGTCACACGATGGATGATATTGCAACTGTGTTAGCCGAGGGTGGCGTGTTGATCAAACCTGCAACGCTACGGCAATATTTGCGCGTTCCAGATGCTCAAGTCGAAACTCAAACTGACGTTCAAGGCGAAGTCGAAATTCAAGATAAAGCCGGAATAATATCGAAGGAAATTGCATGAAACGGATTCTATTTTTCACGGCTCTGGGTCTGACCCTGCCTATAATTTTATTTGCCTCCAAGGTCGAAGCTCGTGCCCGGTGTTCTGATTTTGCCAGTCAAGAGGAAGCAAAAACCTACATGACTGCCAACGGTGCTAATTACCTGGATCGAGATCGCGATGGTATTCCGTGTGAGTCTCT
>CASBQE010000252.1 GCA_949127665.1 Synechococcales cyanobacterium PMM_0083 | reverse complement strand
GTTTTTTATGGAGTGTCTCAAGTGAGCCGCACTCCTCCACCCACCCAGACTGCTGCTCCTAAGCCCACAAAAATAACTGCATTAGGGCGATTGGAACCCCGCACAGAAGTCCTCAAACTCTCTGCACCGCAAACGTTAGATGGCGATCGCGTGGTTGAGCTTTTGGTGAAGCAGGGTGACCGCATTCAAACCGGGCAGGTGATTGCAATTCTCGATTCTCGCGATCGCCTCCAGCCAGCGTTACAGGAAGCACAAGAGAAAGTTCGCAATGCTCAAGCGCAGCTAGCGCAGGTGCAAGCGGGAGCCAAGAGCGGCGAAATTGCGGCACAGAAACAGCAAATTTTGCGGCTTCAGGCAGAGCTTCAGGGCGAACAGGCAACCCAACAGGCAACCATTTCACGTCGCCAGTCGGAACTAGAAAATGCCCGTGCAGAATACGATCGCTACCAATCCCTTGCAACCGATGGAGCGATTTCATCCTCCAATTTTGACCAAAAACGATTGACGTTTGACACCGCGAAAGCCCAACTGAGAGAAGCTCAATCCAATCAAAACCTGAAGGCAGATTCACTGCGGGCGCAAATTCAAGAAGCACGGGCGACGCTGGATAAAATTGCAGAAGTGCGACCCGTGGATGTGCAAAAAGCCCAAACCGAGGTGAATATGGCGATCGCGGCGGCAAAGAAAGCTGAGGCAGAGTTGCAGCAAGCTTACATCCGCGCCCCCATCACTGGGCAAATTCTCAAAATTCATACGCGACCAGGCGAAAAATTGAGTAGTGATGGCATTGTCGATCTCGCCCAAACCGATGACATGGTGGCGATCGCAGAGATTTACCAAACTGACATCGACAAGATCCGTTTAGGACAAGCTGCAACGATCACCGGACAAGGCTTCTCGGGTGCGGTCAAAGGCACAGTCTCCGAAATTGGACTACAGGTGAGCCGCCAAAATGTGTTTAGCGCTGAACCGGGCGAAAACCTCGATCGCCGAGTCGTAGAAGTCAAAATTCGGCTCAATCCAGCCAGCAGCAAGCGTGTTGCCGGATTGACAAATTTGCAAGTTCAAACCGCGATCGCGCTCTAGCTGTCACGGCAAATCGCGCAGCACTCCTAACTCAAACTATCACGTCTCAAATTGAGATATAACCATGCCTAACCTCTTTCGCAAAACGCCGCTTGCTTGGTTTCAGGTGACTCGTGAAAAAACGCGGCTTCTAGTGGCGATCGCCGGAATCGCTTTTGCCGACATTCTCATGTTTGTGCAACTCGGATTCAAAGATGCCTTATTTGATTCTGCTGCGGTGCCCTACCAAACTCTGCAATCAGACTTATTCATCGTCAATCCCCAGTTTGAAACCTTGTTTTCCACCAAAGCGTTTTCACGAGAACGATTGCTGCAAGCCGCCGCAGTAGACGACGTGGAATCTATTAGTTGGCTGTATATTGCGATCGCCCAATGGCGCAACCCAACTACGCGCACCTCCCGATCCATACTAGTATTCGGCACCGATCCAGCTTCAAGGGCGTTTAAACTGCCAGAAGTGAATCAACATCTCAGTGACCTACAACAGCTTAATCAAGTGTTGTTTGACCAAGCTGGACGACCCGAATTTGGCGACATTGCCACCTTGCTAAAAACAACCTCACCACTGCAAACCGAGGTCAATGATAATCTCGTGCGCGTAACAGGCGTATTCACCCTAGGAGCATCCTTTTCAGCCGATGGCAACGTGATCACGAGCGACTCCACATTTTTGCGAATCTTTCCAGAGCGTCAGCCCGAAAAGATTGATGTTGGCTTAATCAAACTGAAACCAACAGCCGATATCAAACAGGTGCAAGCAGCCATCAAAGCCAGTTTGCCTAATGATGTTTTGGTGATGACGCTGCCAGAATTTGCCACTCGCGAAAAAGACTATTGGGCAAATGCCACCCCAATCGGCTTCATTTTCACGTTGGGAACGGTCGTCGGCTTCATCGTTGGCGTGGTAATTGTCTATCAAATTCTCTATTCCGATGTGTCCGATCATCTGCCAGAGTACGCGACGCTAAAAGCGATGGGCTACGGCGACTTCTACTTCGTTGGCGTGCTGATTCAAGAAGCCCTACTGCTGGCAGTTTTGGGCTTTCTCCCCGGCGCAGTTCTGGCTACAGGACTATATGTTCTCGCCCAGGGTGCCACCATGCTACCGATCGCCATGACCGTCGAACGTGCCACTAACGTATTCATTCTCACCGTTGTCATGTGCGTTGGCTCTGGAGTTATTGCCATGCGGAAGCTCCAGTCAGCCGATCCAGCAGACATCTTTTAGTTTTAAGTGATTAATCTTTAGCCCTTTGTGATTCATCATGCAAACACTCTCCTCGCTGCCTAACACCTCACAGACTGACTCTCAATCTGTTATTTCAGTCACCAATCTGAATCATTACTTTGGTGAAAATAATTTGCGTAAACAGGTGCTGTTTAATGTGGATTTAGAGATTGCACCAGGTGAAATTGTGATCATGACCGGTCCCTCTGGTTCAGGTAAAACGACGTTGCTGACGCTCATGGGTGGGCTGCGATCGGCGCAGGAAGGTAGCCTCAAAATTTTGGATCAAGAAATTGTGGGAGCAGGTAAGCAAAAACTGCTGAAGATTCGCCGCAACATTGGCTATATTTTTCAGGCGCACAACTTAATGACCTTTCTAACGGCAAAGCAAAATGTGCGAATGTCG
>CASBQE010000251.1 GCA_949127665.1 Synechococcales cyanobacterium PMM_0083 | reverse complement strand
TTTAAAGCTTCGACCATCATTTCAGCCTGGTTCGGGGGCACAATTTTATCTTCGTCACCCTGGAAGAAAATCACCGGACAGTTGAGCTGTTCAACTGAGTGAATTGGCGATCGCTCAACATACAGATTTTTTTGCTCTGGATAGGCTCCAATCAGGCTATCTAGATAGCGCGACTCAAACTTGTGCGTGTCAGTTGCCAGCGCTTCCAAGTCGCTCACGCCATAGTAACTGGCACCTGCTTTAAACACATCCCGGAAGGTGAGAGCGCAGAGGGTCGTGTAGCCGCCAGCACTACCGCCATCGATCACCAGGCGATCGCCGTCTACCTTGCCCTGTGCCGCCAAATATTTAGCTCCATTAGCGCAATCATCCACATCCACAATGCCCCATTGCCCGTTCAGCCGTTCCCGGTAGGCGCGTCCATAGCCTGTGCTGCCGCCATAGTTCACATCCAGCACCGCAAAACCGCGACTCGTCCAATACTGAATTCGTAGGCTGAGCATGGTGGATGTGGCAGAAGTCGGTCCGCCGTGACTTTTTACTAGCAATGGCGGACGCTCACTTTCTGGCGCAGCAAAGTCTTTGTTATTGGGCGGATAGTAAAAGCCGTAAGCTTCAAGTCCGTTTTCGGTGGGAAAGGCGATCGCGCTAGGCACCGATAAATACCCCGAATCAATCTGCAACTCGCTGGATTTTTGCAGCACCTCTAGCTCGCGAGTCGTCAGATCTAGCTGCACCAGTTCACCCGATTGAGTCGCCGATCCCGCTTTGAACACGACCTTTCCTGGTGCGGTATGAATGCCGCCAATTTCGGAATAGGGCGTTTCAATTAGTTCCAGGACTTTGGTCTGTAGGTTTAAGCTAGCAAGATAGGAAGCGCCGTTTTGGGTATAGGTGCAAATGATTTGATCAGCCGATTCAAATCCATAGGTAGACATGCCAAATACCCACTGGGGCAAGCCAAATTCGGCTTCCATGGGGCACAGTGGCTCGATCGCCCCTTGCCAGCGATATAGATTCCACCAGCCTGTGCGATCGCTGACAAAATACAGCACCCCATCCGGCGACCACTGGGGCTGGAAAATCGACTCGGTTAAACCACCCGCAATTTTTTGGCAATCGGTCATGATGCCCTCAGCGTCGAGGGTTCCTAGCCAAAGCTCTGTGCCGTCCCAGGGCATATTCGGGTGGTTCCAGCTAATCCATGCCAGTTGCAAACCATCGGGGCTAAGGCAGGGCGAGGCATAGAAATCTTTGTCAGACGCGAGAATCTGCTGATCCCCTTTGCCATCTAAGCGAAAGCTGGCGATCGCATTCACCACTTCACCTTCACCATTTTCGTCGCCACTTCCTGCACCCGTATGGTCTTCGCGCACACAAATCATCCGGTTGCGCGGGGCATCGACCACGCCATCGGCATAGCGCCACGGTTGTTCTGGAGTAATGGCAACCGGTTCGCCACCGGGAAGCTTGCGATACAGCCTCTGATCGGCAAAATTGGAAAAATAGACTGCGCCTTGATGCACCAAAAAGGCACCGCCACCGTATTCATGCACCCGCGATCGCACATTGAAAGGGGCTGACGTGACATCGAAAACTTGCCCTGCCGCAGTCCGGCGCACCACCACATTTCGTCCGGCTTCCGTGGGGCGTTGTTCCGTCCAGTATACGTCTCCGCGATCGAGGCGAATTTCGCCTAGCCCAATCGTTCCTGCCACAATCAGGTCTGAGGTGATAGGCGATTTCCAGGAGCCGTAGGGGGCAATATGCGGAGAAGTCATGATCGGTTACCGGGTGTGAAAGTCACCCTTGAGAATAGAAGGTTTCAGCACAGGTTGCTAGTAAATTGTTAGCTTTGAGTGCAAGAGTAGATGAGTCGAGGAGTTGGGTTAGTGATTTGGCATTTAATCCACCCTTGACCCATCTACGTTGGATTAACCAAATCGTCCGCTGACATAATCTTGCGTTTTCTGGTCGGCAGGTTTGTTGAACAGCAGATTGGTCTCGTTAAACTCCACCATTTCGCCGAGATACATGAAGGCGGTGTAGTCTGAAACCCGTGCTGCTTGCTGCATACTGTGAGTCACAATCAAAATCGTCACTTGCTCTTTCAATTCGTTCATCAGTTCTTCAATGCTGGAAGTGGCGATCGGGTCGAGGGCAGACGTTGGCTCATCGAATAACACGATGTTAGGTTCTGTGGCGATCGCCCGGGCAATACATAAACGCTGCTGCTGACCACCCGACAAATTATAAGCAGGCTCCTTCAACCGATCCTTCGCCTCATTCCATAAAGCCGCGCCCTGCAATGCTTTCTCTACCTTCTCGTCGAGCAAGCTTTTCTCGGTGATGCCTTGCACTCTTAAACCATAGGCAACATTTTCATAGATCGATTTCGGAAACGGGTTAGGGCGCTGGAACACCATGCTCACTCGCATTCGGACTTCGATCGGGTCAATCTGCTTCTCTAGAATGTTGACCCCATCCAGCAAAATCTCGCCATCATAGCGATTGCCGGGATACAAATCATGCATTCGGTTAAAGCACCGCAAAAGGGTGGTCTTGCCGCAACCAGAAGGACCAATTAAAGCAGTCACTCTGCGATCCCAAACGACCATGCTGACACTTTTAAGTGCCTTAGCTGAGCCATAGTAAAAGTCGAGGTTTTTCACCTCTGCTTTCCGCTCCATCACCGATGAGTTGACCACACGCGTATCTACCATTTGACCCCCTTCCGAAGACGATAACGTAAGTAAATTGCAAAAGCATTCAGCGTCAGAGTCAAAAGAATGAGCACTACGCCAGCAGCGGCGGCATTCACTTGAAACTCTGGCTGCGGTCGAGAAACCCAGTTAAACATTTGAATGGGCAAAACCGTAAAAGGAGCCGTCAGCCATTCAAATGAAATAAACGGAAACTGAGATTGGATCGGAGAAGGAGGCAAAAATGCGATGTAGGTCAGCGCTCCAATCGTAATCAGTGGAGCCGTTTCACCGATCGCTCGTGACAGACCAATAATGATCCCAGTGAGAATACTGCCTGAGGAATAAGGCAAGATGTGATCCCAAATCATCTGCCATCGACTGGCTCCAAGCGCGTAGGCAGCCTCTCGCAAACTGCTCGGAATCGCCCGCAAAGCCTCCCGCGTGGTCACAATCACAATCGGCAAGATTAGCAACGCTAGGGTTAAGCCTGCCGTCAAAATACTCTCACCTAAATTGAGTACTGTACTGAAAAGCCCTAAGGCTAGCAGCCCGTAGACAATAGAGGGAACTCCCGCCAGATTGGTGACGTTAATTTCGATCAAGGCTGCCAGCCAGTTCTTCGGCGCATATTCTTCTAGATAGATGCCAGCGGCAACCCCTAAAGGAACTGCAATAACCATCGTCGTTAGCATGACCAACAATGAGCCAACCCAAGCGGATAAAATGCCCGCTTCATTAAAATCGCTGCTAGGAAACGATGTAAAAAACTTCCAGTTGAGCCGGGGTATCCCCTGAACGAATAGCTGGGCAACCAGTGCTATCAAGATCAGAGTGGCGATCGAAATAACTAGTAAGCCAAGCACCCCAAATAGCTTGCTGATTAATTCGCGCCGCGCAACCGATGCCCGAATCTGCTGTAAATAATCACTCTGAGAATTGCTCTGAGAAAATTCTGCCTGTGCCATGTTAATAGGTCTCGCGGAAGCGTTTAGTCAGAAAGTAGCCAATAACGTTGAAAGCCAAAGTGACCAACACTAACACTAGCCCAGCCGCAAAAATAGTTTGGTATTCCAAAGTTCCGTGAGGTAAATCACCTAAACTCACTTGAACGATGAAAGCCGTGATAGTCGCGGCTGACTCCAACGGATTGAAGGTAAACGTCGGCTGCAAGCCAGCCGCGATCGCCACAATCATCGTCTCACCAACCGCACGAGAAACGCCCAAGATGAACGCCGCAATTACCCCAGAAGCCGCCGCTGGCAGCACAACCTTTAATGCAGTTTGCAAGCGGGTTGCCCCAGTGGCATAGGAGCCTTCCTTGAGATTAATCGGCACCGATCGCATCGCATCTTCGCTAATTGAGCTAATCAGCGGCGTAATCATCAGACCCATGACCAGCCCTGCCCCCAGCATATTAAATCCAGCTAGCTCAGCCGGAAAAATATTGGGAAGAATATTGGATAAAAAAGGACCAATAGGCAGGTAGAGCCATTGCAAAGCAGGAATAACGGTTAGTAGAGCAAAGTATCCATAGACCACAGTCGGAATTCCGGCAAGCAGTTCCAAAATCGGCTTGACCACTTCACGAACACTAGAATTCGCAAATTCACTTAAATAGATCGCTGAAATCAACCCCATCGGCAGAGCTACCGACAACGCAACGGCAGTGGTGGTTAACGTGCCTGATACGAGCGGCAAAATTCCATAGCCCGGTGGGTCAAATAAGGGCGACCAGTCTTTGCTGGTTAAAAATTCAACCAGCGAGACTTCTTGGAAGAACAGAACGGATTCGCTAATCAAAATATACATAATGGCAACCGTCGTCGCCACGCACGAAAAAGCGGCTAAGAATAAAATAAACTCAATAACACGCTCTTTCAGCTCACGGGCTTTCTTCTTTTGAGTAAATTGAAGATCCTTGCCAGAGGGTTTTAGAGGCTGAGCAGTCATGATTATATTTGCCAAAAAAGTGGAAAGTCAGCAAGAAACCTGCCGACTCGTAAAGCGATCGCGTGACTCAAACAAAAGGGACGCACATCAAGATTAGTGTGCGCCCCTCAGCTAAACGCTAACTACTCTTTCAATTCGCGGCTTAATAGCTCATCGATTTTTAGACCCACTGCTTCGTCTCCACCAAAGATGGTGCCAGTTTTACCAGCGCTAAACCGCTTCCCAATTACGGGATAAGCCTTAGCAGGCAAACCTACGTAACCTACGGAGTCAGCAGTTTTGCCTGCGTTCTTGATATAATACTCAACAAACTTTCTGACTTCGGGCTTCTTAGCAGAATTGGTGCTGACATAGATGAAAAGAGGGCGAGATAAAGGAGTGTAGGTTCCGTTTTCTACCGTTTGCTCAGAAGGTGCAACGCCATTGACGGTGACGGCTCTAACGCGGTTCTTGTTTGCCTTGTAGTAAGCATAACCAAAGTAGCCCAAAGCGCCTTTATCTTTGGAAACACCTTGAACCAGCACGTTGTCATCTTCGCTAGCGGTGAAGTCCTTACGGATTGCTTTGGACTTACCGTTAATCGCTTCAGTGAAGTAGTCAAAGGTGCCAGAATCTGCGCCGGGTCCATACAACTTCAAGGGTACGTTAGGAAATCCAGCCCGAACATCTTTCCAGTTCTTGATGGTGCTGGTTGGCTCCCAAATTTTCTTCAGTTCAGCCGTGGTCAAGTTCTTTGCCCATGTGTTGCCGGGGTTTACAACAACAGTCAGTGCATCAAAAGCAACTGGCAATTCTACATATTTGATGCCTTTAGCTTGACAGGCAGTCATTTCCTTCTTCAGGATGGGGCGAGATGCATTGGAAATGTCAGTGTCCCCAGCACAGAATTTCTTGAAGCCACCACCCGTACCAGAGATGCCCACCGTTACGTTGGCACCACCGGCTTTCTTGGAAGACTCTGCAATTTTCTCGGTAATGGGGAAGACAGTGCTAGAGCCATCAACCTTGACGACGGCACCCTGAGAGTTTACAGCGTTTACAGATAGACCAACCACTGCTGCCGTTACAGCCGCCGCGCTCACGATAGCCGTGAAGCGGTTAGACACAAGCTTCACTTTGTCAAACACCATATTTATGCTCCAGAAAGTTGAGTGTTCAATAAGAAATCCAACTCTCACAATACTTTATTAGGGTTAAGAGAGCGTGATTGAAAGCCGTTTTCTGATTATCAAAAGGTTAAATTTAAGTAAAGCAAGCTTCTAGGAGCGTCTTTTCTGAACGAAAAAATATATCTAAGCTGACAGTTTCAATTAGAGAGCAACTACATTATGGTTTGATTCATAGGGCTAATATATAAGTTGAACGTCATTCTAAACTAGCAAGCGAAATTACGCCCTTGACGAAGGTTAAATAACAGATTTAGTAGAACCCTATTTTCATGGATAGCCTTGAGGCAACGATTTATTGTTCAAATGCGCTTTGTCAAGCTCCTAACGTTGAGAGCGATCGCTATTGCTTGCAGTGTGGCACTTTTCTTCCTAAGCATTATTTATGGGCGATCGCTCAGAGATCGTTGTTACTTTCTCCTGGGAAACTACTGGCAGGGCGATATTTCTGCAAACTGGGACAGATATTTTTAGACACTCAGCCTGGGCTGTTGCCAGAATCTTTAGCAGAATTGCCAGATGATGTGGCTTGCTACCAGCGTTTAGTTTCGCATTGGCTGCATGTGCCGCAGGTTTATGCGTTGTTACCGAATCCTCAACTGCCCGGTTCTGCGATTGCGCTGCTAGAAAATTCTCCTATATATCCTGCTGATATTCAGACTGGGAATGCTGTGCAGTCGGGAGCGTTAATGCCAGAATTAGCAGCGCTTTGGAGAGAGGCTAGTGCTTTACAGCAACTTCATTGGCTCTGGCAAATGGCGCAATTATGGGAACCGCTAAATCAGGAAGGCGTAGCGGCTAGCCTGTTGTCGGCAGAAAATTTGCGCGTAGAAGGATCATTAATTCGCCTATTAAGCTTAGTGGGTGATTACCAGCCGTCGTCTGGTAATTGGGTGGATTTGGGAACCTTTTGGCAGCAATGGGTGCGTTCCCTACCGGAATCTCAGATAGCCCCACAGTCTGCGATCGCCCCCTTTTTCGATTCGATCTGCAACCAAATGCTGCAAGGGCAGATTAGCAGCAGTGAACAGTTGATTGGGCTGCTGGATCGGGCGATCGCGGTGTGCAGTCAATCACAATCCCGCGTCGTGCAATTTGCCACGTTGACCGATCAAGGACCGACCCGTCAGCGAAACGAAGATGCTTGCTATCCTGCCAGCGGCACAACCCAATCCGTTACGCTAACTTCAACCGCAAAAAATGCTAATTCAGCGGCTTTGATAATAGTTTGTGATGGTATCGGCGGACATGAAGGCGGAAATATTGCCTCAAATTTAGCGATCGCCACGGTGCAGCAGCGATTACAACTGCTGCTATCTTCTGCCTCTAGTGATTCCATTGGTTTAACGCTGGAATTAAAACGAACGGCGATCGCGGCAAATGACACCATTGTTCAGCGAAATGATACCGAACATCGGCAAGATCGTCAGCGCATGGGAACAACGCTGGTGATGGCGGTCGCACAAAGCCACGAGCTATATCTGACCCATGTGGGAGACAGTCGCGCTTATCGCATCACTCGCCTCGGCTGCCATCAAGTCACCCTAGACGACGACTTGGCATCACGGGAAGTGCGGATGGGCTATGGGTTATATCGAGATGCGCTGCGACAGCCCAGTTCAGGGTCTTTGGTGCAAGCGCTAGGGATGAATGCATCCATGCTGCATCCCACTGTGCAGCGCTTTATTTTAGATGAAGAGTGTTTGTTTTTGCTGTGTTCGGATGGGTTAAGCGACAACGATCTGATTGAAGAACATTGGCAGATGTTAGTGCCAGTGCTGGAGGGTACGCTAGACGTGCTGACTGCTGTGCGCCAGTTAGTCGCGATCGCCAACCAACAAAATGGGCATGATAACGTCACTGTTGGGCTGGTTCATTGCCGCGTTACTCCAGGGTTTTTATCAGATGCGGCTGAGCTTCGACTGTCGGAATCCTTGGCAACAGTAGCAGTAATGCCCGTGGACATCGTTTCGCAAATCGCAGCAACAGCAGATCATTTAGCTCAACCGACCCAGTCTTTTGCTGCCAATCCTTCTACACTCAAAACTCAGCTCAGAAAACAGCCGTCGCAAACTGACAAGTCAGCGCGATCGCGCCTTAGTCTGTTTCCCTGGCTGTTGGGCTTACTTACCCTGTTGGGAGCCGCAGGGTTGCTGCTGATCTGGCTGTTTCCCAGCCTTGGTATTCGACTATTTCCAGCAATCGAAAACACTGCCGTTCCTTCTGCTAGTCCTACGAGTTCCGCTCCCCCTACCGCCGGGTTGGCTTCTCCTAGCCCCAGTAGCCCCAATGGTGCTGCCTCCCCATTTTTAACCACTCAATCGCGGGTGTTAGTCAATCGGGCTGCGGTTGACGGCGTGGGGCAAGCTCCAGTGCTTCTTCAGTCCCAACTAGAGTCCCAGCTAGAGTCTCAGCCTGCCAGCCCTCCCGAATTGAGTCCGCTTTTATCACGCCTGATTGCCATCCCGGTTGGGACTGTGTTGGAAGTGGTTGCGGTGCAAGTGCGATCGGATCAGCGTTGGCTACAGCTTAAAGTCTGTTCGCTGCCTGCGGCTGGAAGGGAGACTAATCGAGCAAATGCCTCCGGGCAACCGGGCGATGCCGGGTGGATTCAAGAAACCGCGATCGCGCCCTTGGTCACCTCCGACATTAGCCTCACCCCTGCACAACTGGGTGCCTGTGCAGCGAAACGTTAAACTGTTTCCCCACCAATACAAACTAATTGAGGACTGAAATTTCTTTCCAAACACCGACTAGACTGATAGAACGATAAATAATTACAAAAGATACTAAAAAAACTATCTATTTTGGATTGGGCTACATTGCTTACGAATGCCGTTACCTGAAAGCCCCTACTTGAGTTTGGCAGTGACTCCGTTACAGATTTCTGGCGCGGCGCATTTCGCAATTCATGTGACCAGAGCGCCTTACCCTGGTGGACTCGTCTTACATAATTCCACTTGGACGAATTCCCTCAGTCAACTGTGGCAACTGTGGCAAGAAATGTTTTTCACTCACCCTCTGCCACCCTACCCGATTGAGCAGACCGCTCTACCCGATATTTCCGTAGACTCGAATCAACCGGGAGGGATGTCGGCGCGATTGATGCAAACTCTGGGCGTAAGCCTGTGGCAGTGGTTGTTTGATGGCTCAATTATGGTGAGCATTAATCAAAGTCGCGGCATTGCGATCGGGCAGGGATACCCGCTCCGGTTGCAGATTGAAATTCGTGACCCCATGCTAATCTCCTTGCCCTGGGAAATTATGCAAGAAGCCCCCGGCACTCCAGCTATTTCCCTGAGCCAACACATTGTGTTTAGTCGCACGACCAGCGATGTTTCTGCATTGCCGCCTTTCCGCCCTGAAACTGCGCTCAAGATCCTGTTAGTTCAGGGACAAGCAGCCGATGTTAGCGGTACGGGGCTTAGCAATGATGCCCTGCCCATGCTGAAGCTGGAGCAAGAAGCCGACCTGTTAGCACAAGTTCTAAAAAGCTCTGGCAACTCAGGCATTGGCGGTTCTAAAGAAATTCCTTGTGAAGTTCGCACACTGGTTCAACCCACGCCGATTGAACTGATTCAAGCACTTGAAACCCACCATTACAACGTCTTGTTTTATGCGGGGCATGGAATGCCGGGTCCTGACGGCGGAGTGTTGTTTGTCCGTCCAGATATGCCCTTAAATGGCACAGAGTTGGCTCAGGTATTAACGCGGTGCCAGGTCAAACTGGCGGTATTCAACGCCTGCTGGGGTGCCCAATCCGATCATTACGATCGCACTGATGACACAATGCCCGGAGGGAAAGCATCTCAACCCATGCCCCGCAGCAGCCTTGCTGAAGTGCTAATTCATCATGGGGTGCCAGCCGTATTGGGAATGCGTAACTCGATTACGGACCAAGAGGCGCTGAGTTTTATCCAGGAACTAGCAAAAGCGTTAGCAGACCGCAAACCGATTGATCAGGCAGTGGCGATCGCCCGCCAACATCTGCTAACTGTTTATAAATTCAATCAGCAGGCTTGGACATTGCCCATACTCTATATGCATCCTGAGTTTGATGGAGAACTGCTGACCCCGATCGCAGCCATCACACCCGGACATACTCAAATTGGCGCAGAATCATCAACCTCGATTGCCTGCTTGCGATCGCTGCAAGATAATCGCGTCTGGCAAATCCGAGGCGGATACATGACCATTGGCAGAAGCACCGACAATGACCTGATTTTGCGAGAAGATGAAGCGGGTGCCTCCCGTGAACACGCCATGATCCTCCGACGAGAAAGCCAAGGAACGCTGGACGATGCCACCTATTTTCTCCGAGATGTTTCTCGCTTTGGCACTTGGGTTTCCTTAGATGATAAACGATGGCAACGAGTGCATCAGCAAGAAGTTTTGCTGATGCCAGGGAGCCAAATCAAATTTGGTAGCTCTCAAAACAACCCTCTAGAGTTTACGATTCTCAGTGCGCCTGAAGTCCCGCCATCCAGCTAGTCAGATTCTTGTGGTTAAAAAGAAAACTCCCAATCCTACCGAGCGATTCATCTATCGCGAATTTGGTGCCTCCGAAAACTCAGAGGCGTTGCAGCGAGGTGTCCCGGATCTCCCTCCTAATCAGCAGAGTCCACGGGTAGAAACTTCCAGCAAAGGTCGCAAAGGCAAAACCGTCACCATCATTCGCGGTTTTCAGGCAAGCCCAGATACCCTAACCGACTTGCTAAAAAAACTTAAAAACTTGTGCGGCGCAGGCGGCACTCTCAAAGATAATGAACTTGAAATTCAAGGTGACCACAAGAAAAAGATTGTTGAACACCTACAGCAGCTTGGCTATAAGGCAAAAGCCAGCGGCGGTTAAAAAGTACTTCCCTCTGCCCTCTGCCCTCTGCCCTCTTCCCTCTGCCCTCTTGGAGAAATCTTTTGACCGACACTATCACCCGCGTTCAGCCCCCTTTGGAGTTTCTACCGCCTGCGTTTAATCCGCTTGTTCGGCGGGTGGTGAGTTGGGTATTTCCTTTTTTGATTCGCTTTCAGACCTCGGTTCGCCAAATCGAAGCGGAAAATGTGGAGACCTTGGTTGATCTTTTTCGCCAGTTTCAGGATGGCAAAATTCGGTTTTTGCTCGCTTTTCGCCATCCCAGTGCCACTGATCCCTATTGCGTTGGGCAGTTGATCTGGAGATTGGTGCCCCAGGTTGCCAAACAACATAGAGTTTCGCTTAAGCGCCCGGTGCATTCTCATTTTATGTACGATCGCGGCATTCCGATTTGGGCGGGTTCGTGGGCAACTTGGCTTTATCCACGGCTGGGCGGCATTCCGATTCGTCGCGGCAAGATTGACTTAATGGGGCTGAGAACTGCCCGTGATATTTTCGCCAACGGAGACTTTCCCCTAGCGGCTGCGCCTGAAGGGGCTACCAATGGGCACAACGAGATTATTAGTCCGTTGGAGCCGGGAGTGAGTCAGCTTGCTTTTTGGGGTGTGGAAGATATGGTGAAAGCGGAGCGATCGGAGCAAGTTTTTATCTTGCCGATTGGGATCGAATATCGATACATCACACCTCCTTGGGCAGCCGTGGAAAAAATTATTACTCAACTTGAGGTAGACACTGGCATAGAAACTTTAGAGATGAGCCAAGCTCAAAGATTGGATGAGTCTACCCTATATAAACGTCTATATCGGTTGGGCGAACACCTTCTATCGGTGATGGAAGATTTTTATAAGCGCTTTTATCATAAAGCTCTCCCCATTATTGATGTAAGCAGGACTGACTCAACAGCGTTACCAATGTCTTCCTATGAAGCCTTTTCAGCGCGACTCAATGCTTTGTTAAATGCGGCACTACAGGTTGCAGAAGATCATTTCAACCTGCAACCTAGAGGCAGTGTGATCGATCGCTGTCGTCGGTTGGAACAAGCTGGGTGGGATTGTATCTATCGAGACGACATAAACCTCGAAACAGACTCGGCGCTTGAAAGAGGGCTAGCCGATCGCGTGGCAGAAGAAGCAGATTTGCGCGTATGGCATATGCGGCTGGTGGAGAGTTTTGTGGCAGTTACGGGCAACTACGTCAACGAAAAACCAACGGTAGACCGCTTTGCCGAAACAACGCTGCTGGTTTGGGATATGGTTTGCCGGATTAAAGGCGGAAATCCATTTGATCGACCTAAATTAGGGAGACAGAAAGCCTTTCTCAAAATTGGCGAACCCATTTCGGTCTCCGATCGCTGGAACTCTTACCAAGGTGGGCGAAAAAACGCGAAACAAGCCGTTATAGACTTAACCCAAGATTTGCAGACTGCCTTGGAAAGTATGCTGCCGAAACCATGAAGCCCTCACCCAGATCTAAAGGACTTCAATACTGAATGATCCGTCCTGATGTAAAAGCGCGAACGATATCTGGGGGCGATCGCACTAACAATCTTCCCTGATCATCAAACCCAATCGCCTGCCCTAAAACTGCTTCTCCATTTAGTTCTAGGGTAATGGGGCGATCGCGTAAGCCATCACGTTGATGCAGTTCAGGAAACAGGGGCACAATTCCACAGAATTGGGATGAATTGCATTTTTGAGCAACAATATCTCGCACCTGCAT
>CASBQE010000250.1 GCA_949127665.1 Synechococcales cyanobacterium PMM_0083 | reverse complement strand
TAATCTTCTGGTTGAGCCGCTTGCAATCCTATCAATGCTTGATAATGATAAATCGCTGAGTCAGTTCGCCCTTGTTGAAGCAACCGTTCTGCGGATTGTTGATGAAACTGAATAGGTTGCTGCTGCGCTTGTAGGGCAATGTTTAAATTGTGCTGCACATCATCTAAATTGTCTGGTTGCAGTTGAATCGCGGTTTGATAGGTGGTCACGGCTTCAGCAAGCTGCCCTTTGTCTAGATACAGGTTGCCCAGATTGAGATAGGTGCCAAAAAAGTTGGGATGAAGCACAATCGCCTGCCGATAAAGCGTCTCTGCTTCATCTAATTCATCTTTCAGGGTAAACAAATTGCCTAAATTGTTGGTGGCATCCACCAGATTCAGATTAAGTGCTAGCGCTTTTGTATACGCCACTATCGCCGAATCGGATTGACCCAACTGTTCCAATGTACATCCAATTAAGTAATAGGAAATTGCGTTTGAGGCATCCAGCGCGATCGTTTTTTTCAGAGCATTTAAGCAGTCTGAATAGACTTGATGCTCATAATACAAAATCCCTAACTGGTGCCATGCCTCTGCATCATTGTCTCGCCACAATAAATACTCTTGATACTTCTTTTCAGCGATACCAAACTGCTGATTCTGATGATAGAGCTTTGCTTCTTGATAAACCGTTTCCAAGGATTGTTGTTTTTGTTCAAGCAGTTGCAAATTATAAATCGACTGAATCACTAACGGATGACGTTTCTGATGGAATATATCAGCGGAATAATGATGGTCATTGCTGCGATTCCAACTGAGGATTTGGATGCCATTCCAAAAGGTGGCATGGCGCGCAACAGGCGTAAATAATTCTAAGCTTGCAGTGGCTTCTGGAGTGACTGCCAAAAAATCCCAACAGGCTTGCTGCACGGTGCCCCAATTGGCATCATCCACAATAATTAAGGCGCGATCGGCTAGGAAAGGTTTGACCAGCAACAAGCCTAAAAGAGTGGAGCGATAATCGTGAGCGCCATCATAAAAATAGACCCCGATTTTATCGTCACTTTCCAGTTCTCGTAGCTCTAGAAAAAACTGTTGAAAGTCTTGATTGCAAAAGTAAACCTGCTCTTCCAATCTGAAGTGATTCAGGTTATTGAGTAACGCATCTAAACAAACTCCCTCCGCGTCAAACTCGGAAAAATTGTCTACCGCATATGCCATGCGATCGCGCTGATTTAGCAAAGCCCCAACTAAAGTCGATCCGCGATAGGTGCCGATCTCACAATAGACTTCCCCCGCATCCATACACTCCCCCGCAAAATTTAGCAGTTGCATCACATTGGCAGTGGTCATCCCTTCGATCCGGTTCAGCGCCTCCTGAAACTGGTCAGACTTAGGACGAACGCTTTCCCTGCCCCACTCGTGATAGTGCTGAGGAAGTTGATTGATAAATCGTTGATAGTCCATGAGACGCAGGATATAGGGCTGATTAATTTAGAATCGGATGTGGTGTGCTGGCTGAGAGATTTTAGACATTAGTGCCTTAGCGCAAGCTTGCACAATCATGCTTCCAATCCTATCGAGATTTAGAGATGGCAAGTAGGCTTGTTCCGAAAACTCAGGAGTGTGCAACCCATAAATTTTCCTGTCAATACCCATTTGTTCCGGTAGAGAGAAACTACACTAGCGCTAGCAACTCACTAGATTGTCGCAATGAATCAGGTCTTTTCCTTGTTTGGTTTGATCGGCGGAATTGTGCTCACTTCTGCGGTAGCCCTTCCAGCCGCTAGCCAAATCATCCCCGATAACACCCTGTCAATCAACTCTCAAGTGGCTCCTAGCTGCACCGTTTGCACCATTGATGGCGGCACGGTGCGGGGTGTCAACCTGTTTCATAGCTTCAAAGAATTCTCCGTTCCCACGGGCGGGGCTGCTTGGTTCAACAACTCAGCCGCCATTCAAAACATCCTGACGCGAGTTACAGGAAATTCAATCTCTAATATTGACGGGCTGCTGAAAGCCAATGGCACCGCCAATCTGTTTTTGCTAAACCCCAATGGCATTGTGTTTGGGCAGAACGCACGGTTACAAATTGGGGGTTCGTTTTTTGCCAGCACTGCGAGTAGTTTCAAGTTTTCTGATGGTAGCGAGTTCAGTGCGACCAATCCCCAGGCTCCGCCTTTGTTGATGGTGAATGTGCCGCTGGGATTGCAGTACGGCAAAGCGATCGGTGATATTCAGCAGGCGGGAAATTTGGCAGTGACCGATGGGCAAAGTCTGACGCTGTATGGCAACACGGTGATGAATACGGGAACGCTGATGGCGACTGGGGGAACTGTGCAGCTATTGGGCGATCGCGTGGCTCTGTTCGACTCTACCCGCATTGATGTTTCCAGTCCAGCAGGCGGCGGTACGGTTCGCATCGGCGGCGATCTGCAAGGACAAGGAACCCTACCCACCGCAACGGCAACCTATGTCGCGCCCGGTGCCACCATTCACGCCGATGGCATCTCTGCCCCTGCGCTTGTGAATGGCACTGCGCTTGTAAATGGCGGTACCATCGTGGTCTGGTCAAACGCTTCCACCAAAGCCTACGGCACCCTCACCGCACGAGCCGGACAGATAGGAAATGGCGGCTTGATTGAAACCTCCAGCGCTGGCGTGATAGATGTGGCAGGGATTCGAGTCGATGCTGCCGCTGCCAATGGCTCACCCGGCACCTGGTTGATTGATCCGCGCGACATCACCATTCAAAATGTTGGTGCTTCTACTAATGGCACTTTCAGCGGCAGCAATCCCGACATTTTTACGCCCACGGCAGACAGCTCCATCATTTCCACCACCGACATTCAAAACCGTCTCAATGCCGGAACCAGCGTCACGATTACCACGGGCAATATCGGCACTCAGGCAGGCAACATCACCATTGCCGACAATATTGCCAAAGATCCCTTTGGCGGACCCACCTCCCTCACCCTAGCCGCTGCGAACGACATCATTTTGCAGCCCGGAGTGCAGATTCAATCGTTCTTTGTGCCCTTCACGTTCAATCCGCTGAATCTAACTTTACAGGCAGACAGCGATAATTCTGGCAGTGGAAATGTTATTCTCAATGGTCAAATTTCCACCAATGCGGGATCGGTGAGCGTGTCGGGACGCACCATCGCCCTGACCAATAGTTCCATTTCCAGTGGTGTCTCTAGCACACCCAACGCTGGAATTGCGGGAGGTGCCGGAGCAATCACCCTAACGGCGGATGCGGTTTTGCTCGACAATAGTCGATTGCAAGCCGATACTTATGGCGGGGGCGATGGTCAAGCGATCGCCATTAATGCGGGTACTGTCTCCCTAAATAACAACAGTTCTATCGGCACCATCACTTGGACACCGACCAACAATGCTGGCAATATCAACATCAACACGACTGGGGCGGTTTTAATCAACGGCAATAGTTCTGTGTTTAGCACCAGTAACGGCTTTAGTGCAACGCAGGCAGGAGATGCCGGGTTTATCACGATTAATGCTGGGTCGGTGTCGCTGAACCAGGGAGCGGTTGCCAGCACAGGTAATGCTCAGGGCTTGGCGGGGATTGCGATTCGGGCGATCGCAGGGTCAGTTGATGTCACCGATAGCGCGATTAACAGCGTCGGGCGAGGCGGAGACGGTGCGCCGATTACAATTACGGCAACCGATCAGGTGCGTCTGACGAATAATTTTATTATCAGTCGTGGGCTAAATCGCAATGCCGGAGCGATTACGCTGGATGGCAACCAGGTTGCGATCGCCAACACCACCCTCCTGGCCCAGTCTTACGTCGCGGGCACGGGTGGAGCGATCTCGATCACTGGCAAAGACTCGGTTGCATTGACTGACGATAGCCGTCTTAGCAATGAAACCTTTGGCATGGGTAATGCGGGTGCCCTAAATGTGACGGCAGGCTCCAACCTCTTAGTCAGCAATAGCGTACTCACCAACAGTACCTACGCTGCGGGAAATGCCGGATCTTTAACGCTGACCGCGCCCCGGGTTGCCTTGAACAGTGCCGCCAAAGTGCTGAGCATTGTCAGGGAAAATTTTGGGGTTCCCAATGCTTCGGGGAATGGAGGACAGGTAATCGTGGATGCCCAAACTCTTTCTTTGACTGGAGGTTCCACCCTATCTACCAGCACCTTGGGCGATGGCAATGCGGGTCAGGTGTTGATTAGAAATGCCGATTCGGTAGTTGTCGCTGGCAGCACGATCGCCTCAGCAGTTAATCCCACCTCCACCGGGAACGGCGGCAACATCGACCTACAAACCCGCTCGCTTTTGCTAACCGATGGCGGACAGATTACCGCGAATACGGCAGGCAGCGGACGGGCGGGGGATATTTTGGTGAATAGTCGCGATCTCGTGACCATCACAGGGGCAAACACCGGCTTGTTTGCTCAAACGACTTCAGCAACAGGGGCAGGCGGAAACATCACCGTTGACACCAACGCCTTTCAGATTGCGAATGCCGCCACGCTGAATGCCACGACCAGCAGCCAAAGTCCTGGTGGCAGCATTACGATCAATGCGAATACCTTCAGTGGCACGACCGGAAGTCAACTCCTCACCACCACCTCTGGCAGCGGATCGGCAGGCAACATTACGGTCAATGCCGCGAATCAGTTCAACTTGAGGGATGCCAACACGGGGCTATTTGCCAGTACCACTCTAGGCACTTCTGGTAATGGTGGCAGCATTACGGTACGAGCAGGAGCCACAACGATTAGCGATGGTGCCCAACTAGCTGCCGCTACCAACGGCATCGGCAATGCAGGCACAATTACCGCGATCGCAAACAGCTTAGAACTGAGTCGGGCAGGACAAATCCTGACCACCACCTCCAGCAGCGGACGGGCGGGAGATATTACGATAGATGCAGGCGATCGCCTGACCTTGAGCGACCCCAGCACGGGGTTATTTGCCAGCACCATTCCCGGTTCCTCCGGCGATAGCGGCAGCATTTTTATCAAGGCGGCGCTGGTGGAACTCTATAACGCTGCCACCCTTTCGGTAGACAGTCAGGGCAGTGGACAGGGCGGCGATATCAGCTTGCAAGCAAATCGGCTATCGCTAACAGACCAAGCCCGTCTAACGGCTGAAACCACCAGTGCGAATGGCGGCAACCTGACTCTAGATGTGCGCGACCTGGTCTTGCTGCGTCGCAACAGTTTGATTTCCACCACCGCAGGCACTGCTCAAGCCGGGGGAAATGGCGGCAACATTACTATCAACGCGCCCAAAGGCTTTCTTGTTGGCGTGTTGAGCGAAAACAGCGATATCCGCGCCAATGCCTTTACTGGAAATGGCGGCAGGGTCACGATCACAACTCAAGCGATTTTTGGACTCAAGTTTCAACCGCAAGATACACCCTTCAGCGATATTACCGCTAGCTCTCAATTGGGTCTCAGCGGCACCGTCATTTTGGACACACTGAATATTGACCCCAATCGAGGCTTGGTGGCGTTACCTGTCAATTTGGCTGATCCATCTAGCCAAATTGTTGCAGGCTGTTCCTCTGGTAGTTTGGGCGATCGCAAAAAGAATCGATTTGTGATACTCGGAAGAGGCGGTTTACCCACGAATCCGGATGAAACCTTTAGCGGCGATCGCGCCCTTGTTGAACCCATTGACGCGATCGTGGAACGGTCTCAAGCATCCCAGCAGCAGGCGACAATCCAGAATCAGCTTCAGGATTTAAGAGCAACTTCCGCTATTATCGAAGCCCAAGGTTGGATGCAAGATGAACACGGTACAATTTCTCTCACTGCCCAAGCTTCTAAAACAACTCCCCACAATCCCATTTGGATTTCGGTTCCCTGCTTCAAACCAGTTGACTGAACGGGTTGAGGGGTTGCTTTCTGGCAACATAAAAAAGAGCAGTTGTAGAAAACCGCTCCTAGCCTATTGTGGGTTTAGTGGTTGGATTTACAGTGCTACATGTTTTTGTTTGGCAGGTCTTTTGAGCCGCCCATGATTAGATCTTTGCCTGCGCCCTTAGCATTTTGCTTCGCTTTATCAAGCACTTGAGGAGCCGCATCACTTGCCCGCTCTAAACTTTCCTTAATGTTGTTAATACCCCGCTCAGTTCCCTTAGCAACATCTTTCTGTAGATTCTCAGCGCTCTTCTGCACATTTTCAGCCGTTTCTTGTACCTTGTCGCCTAAAGGATTTTTCTGAAGCAAATTGTCCGCAGCTTCTTGAGGAGAACCTACCCGATTTTTTAAGTTATCTTGAGCGCGTTCAACGTACTTTTTATTCTGCATTTGAGTTTTATCAGAATCATACTTAGCATCATCGTTGTAGTTGTTCATGCCGCCTGCAGGACGCTGCACTGCATCGTACATTTCTTTCTGCATTCCACCTTGACCTGCATAAGGATTTGGCTCGGTAACTGCCTTAGTTGCATCCGCAACTTTAGAACTACAAGCAGTGCTAAACGTTACCAAAAATCCAGCAAGCATGACGATCGCAACTTGCTTCAATTGAAGTCTTTTTAAGTTAGAAACAATATTTGCCAATAGGTTAGAAATCAAATCTTTCATACTTTGCTCCATTTAATTTGTTCATTGTGATCGCATGGTAGCGGGTTACTAAATTGATTCTCATCTAACCAAAGAGCTAATTTTGTCATCAGAAGGAATCTACATCTCTATCTTTAGAAGGATCGCTTGCGAAGCATAGTCTGCATGCTAAATCACTATGTTTTTCACAAGCCGACTAATTCTCGTGTTTCTAGCCCAATCAACTTTTGGGCGATCGCCAGCCTAGTTTCTAACTTTGCGACGCTAAACTCATTTCGCAGATGTTCCAATCGTGCTACAGCATGGGCTTTCTCAGTATTAAGCCGATTGATGGCATCGCAGGCATGGCGATATTCATGATTTGCCTGCAATATTTCAAACCTGCGCGCCCGTCGCTGATTGTCATTCTTTAAGTTGGCTTCAAATGCAGAAATCTTATCTGCGTTTCCTTCTAGTCGAGCAAGGTGCAATCGCATCTCTGCAAGCTGATGTTCGACCTGATTCACTGTTTGTGCAGATTGCGCGATCGCACTGGGATATTGGCTCAAATTAAGCTTCATCAAAACCTCCAATAAAACTCACCGTTTAAAGCTCGTCATTTAAAACTCACAAAATTAGGCAACCATCTCCGCGAAGTGCGGCATGATACGGCTTGGAATTTCTGCCATAGGAGCCAACGGTTTAGCAGCGATCGCGGCTTCTTCCAACACCTTGACTTCAATGTTGATTGCCACCAAATAAGAGCCAGCCCGTTCGCCCACTGCTCGCGCCACCAACTCTGCCAAAGCAGGATGTTCAGCCGTAATCGGATCTCGAAGCGTGCATCGATCCCACTCATACTTTGCTGCTGGGTCTAGGTTGAGAATATAGTGCTTAGTCATAATAAAGCTTGTTTTTGGTTCTTATGTACTATTCTAATAGAACAAAAAGAGACCTGCAATAATTACGGCATTTCACACAGCATCCAATAGTTGTTTAGGGCTGCCATCAATTCGGCAAACGCGCTGAACGTTACCGGTTTAAGCAAATATCCAGCAATGTTAAAGTGATAAGCTTCAATCCGGTCTTGGTCGCGGTTGGAAGTAGTGAGAACAACCACCGGCGTTTTTTGCAAAACGGGATCTGCCCGAAGCGCATGTAAAAACTCAATGCCACCCATTTTGGGCATATTCAGATCCAGTAATATCAGGCGGCGATGGGTTGGAACAGGGGCGAATTGATTAGGGTCACCCCGCAACATGGCAAGTGCTTCGATGCCATTGCCTGCCACATAAAGTGGGTTTGAGATGTTGTTTTTCTTAAACGCCCGTTTCACGTTCATCACATCTACTTGATCATCCTCTATCAAAAGGACATTAATTAATCGCGCTTCCTGCATTGATTTAGTGTTATTTGACGCTGCCTTGGAGACCATCCAATCATTCTTTGAAAGTTGAGATCATAACTTGCCACTTTCAGATAGCGATCGCGTGTTTTACCGATCAAACGGCAGTATAAATGATGACCTTGGTATTACTATCTACCTTTCTCATATCATAGACGGAGATCATTTGATTAGGCTGTTGACCTTTAGATAGAGGCTCTATGTCTATTGGTGGATGTGATTTGTAGTCAAAACATCTATCTAAATAGTAGGGATAAACATAAACAAGTTTTAGACCTTTTGTCACTCGGTAAGGAATGAGACAATGAGCGAACTTAATGTTGTACTAATCGAAGACCACGATCTAACCCGAATTGGATTGCGGACAGCATTAAAGCAGCAGGAAGGGATTCGCATTGTGGGCGAGGCTCCCAATGCTTCTCAAGGGCTGAGAGTGTTGGAAAGTACTCAACCTGATGTGGCGATCGTCGATATTGGGTTGCCTGACATGGATGGAATTGAGTTAACTCAAAAGTTTCGGCAATTTCAAGCTGCAAATAACAACGACAAAACGAAAATTTTGATTTTGACGATGCACGACAGCGAAGATGCGGTGCTGGCTGCATTTGCAGCAGGTGCAGATTCTTACTGCATGAAAGATGTCAGCATTGACAAGCTGGTGGAAGCATTGCGGGCAACCCATTCGGGCTGTTCGTGGATTGACCCGGCGATCGCCAATGTGGTGCTGCACCAAGTTCGCCAAACTCCATCTAATGGTCACAATAACAATCAAGCGAAAACCGTTGCGATTGGTGCAGTGGATTCAGAAATGGAGCAGGTTTTGGAAAGCTATCCATTGACTGAGCGCGAGTTGGAAATTTTGGAGTTAATTGTCTCAGGGTGCAGCAATGCGGCGATCGCTGATAGGCTTTACATCACAGTGGGCACGGTCAAAACTCACGTCCGCAATATTTTGAGCAAGCTGTGTGCGGAAGACCGAACCCAAGCCGCTGTTCGAGCGCTGCGATCGGGCTTGGTGGCATAAGCGGCAAACAGATTGGATTAAGTCTGAGATAATGACCTCGCACATGACTATCTGCGAGGCGCATGGAAACAACCATCGATCCGCGATCGCCCAAAAATCGCTCCATCAGTTTATCCACGCTGATTTTGCTGGCGCTGGGCGCAGGGATATTGTTTGGCATTGGACTCAATCAGTTTGTCCCGACGATTGTTCCAGGACTCGATCGCTACGTTTTAGATCCGATTGGGCAGATATTTCTACGCTTAATCCAGTTTGTTGTCATCCCAATTGTTTTTTCCTCGCTGATTTTGGGGTTGACCCGAATTCAGGATGCCAGTCAGGTCGGGCGATACACGCTCAAACTGATGACCAGCTATGCCATCACCAGCGCGATCGCGGTTGCCTTGGGCATGGTGACGTGCAGCATCTTGCAGCCCGGTGTTGGAATCACAGGATTGGCTTTACCAGTCGCCACGATTCAGGAGCAAAGTCCATCGCTGCTTGACTGGTTGATTAGTTTAGTGCCCGTCAATCCGGTGGAAGCGCTCAGCACCGGAAATTTACTGCAAACCATTTTTTCGGCAGCCTTGATTGGCGTGGGCATCCAGCTTGCGGGTGAGAAAGCAACCAGCTTTTTGGCGGTAGTGCAAAGCGTTTATACCATCAGCGAAAAGATTTTATCGATCATTCTCTACACGGCACCCATCGGCGTTTTTGCATTGATCAGTTCAATTATTGCGACTCAAGGCTTGGCGGTTATTGCCAAACTGCTGGTTTACGTGTTGGGTTTGTTGCTCACAACTTTGCTGATGGTTGGGGTCTATGTTCTGGCATTGGCAATCCTCAAGGCAAAACCCTTCCATCTTTTGCGAAGTCTGTTTCCAGCACTCTCGCTTGCCTTTGGCACCGCCAGTTCCAATGCAGCCCTGCCGATCGCCCTACAAAATGCCCAAGATACTTACGGATTACGCCCTGATATTGCGAGTTTTGCTATTCCCCTGGGGACTGCCTTAAAGCGCGATGGTGCCGCCATTTTACAGAGTTTCAATGCCCTATTCATCGCTCAGATTTATCACATTCCGATCACAGCGGAAATGCTGTTGGCGATCGCCCTTAGCTCGTTTCTGGTTTCCTTTAGCACTCCCGGCGTACCCGGTGCCGCCATCATCACCATGACGACAGTATTAGCGGCGGCAGGCTTACCCGTGGAAGGAGTCGCGATCGTCGCTGGAGTTGATCGCCTCACCGATGGCTTCAAAACCGTGATTAACGTGATTGGCAACGTCTCCAACGCCGTCATATTAAGCCATTGGGAAAAACCCAAAACAAATGACGAATGGCGTTCGCGTAGCGTCTCCACAGGAGAGATGGCGAATGACGAATGACGAGTGGCGAATGACGAGTGGCGAGTGGCAGAAACAAAACTCAAAACTCCCTGCCCCCGCCCCTTCCTCCTCACTCATCCTTTACTCATTTGTCTTTCATGCAGAGGGGCGGCTGTTAATGGCAAAATGGCGAACAGTGGCATAGCCATTTTGTTCTGTTGGGTGTTGAGGAGGTTGCATGACAAGTTTTCAAGCGGGTGACAAGGTGCCGTTTCAATTGGTTGCGGAAACTGTTGCTGAAGCTGTTGCGGAAGAAACTTCTTTAGAGTGGTCAACTCGATTAAAGATTGACTACTTGGCAAATTCAAACCTGCCATCAAAGGAAGATGATGGCGCGGACGTGGTGGCAGGATTGAGCCGATCGCCCAAAACACTCCCGCCAAAATATTTTTATGACGATCGCGGTTCGCAACTGTTTGAGCAAATTTGTGATCTGCCAGAGTATTATCTCACCCGCACTGAGACATCGATTTTGCAGCAGTATGCAGGGGCGATCGCGCAGCATACGGGAGCTTGTGAACTGGTGGAATTGGGCAGCGGCAGTTCCACGAAAACCCGATTGCTGCTAGAAGCCTATCAAGCGCAAAACTATCCCCTGTGCTATCGCCCGATTGATGTTAGCGGGGGAATTTTGGAAAGCAGCGCCCAGAGCCTACTGCAAGCCTATGATCAACTCAAAATTCATGCCTTAGTGGGCACCTATGAGCAAGCGCTTCAAAACCTGTCAGATGCCTATTTGCCCCAACGGATGATTTGCTTTTTGGGTAGCAGTTTGGGCAACCTCAGCCCGGAAGAGTGCGATCGCTTTTTTGATCAGGTGAGATTGGCGCTGCGATCGGGCGGCTACTTTCTGCTCGGTGTGGATCTCCACAAATCCACTGCTCAACTAGAAGCGGCATACAACGACAGTCAGGGCGTTACGGCTGCTTTTAACCTCAACCTGTTGCGTCACCTCAATCAGCGCTTCAATGGAAATTTTGACCTGTCTCAGTTTGAACATTTCGCTTTTTACAACACCGAGCTACAGCAAATCGAAATGCATCTCCGCAGTCTCAAATCCCAAACAATTCATCTGAAAACCTTAAACCTCACGATTGAAATGGCAGCGGGCGAAACCATCCGCAGTGAAATTTCCCGCAAGTTTGATTTAGCAACCCTGCGATCGCAGCTTGAATCTAAGGGCATTAATTCAGTGCAAGTATGGATGGATACCAATCAATGGTTTGGGCTATTGTTAGGTGAATATCGACCGTAACTCCTGCTGCGATCGCGTTTATAGCAATTCTCCTGAAGCAGCGACTCAATAGAACCACATTGATATAATACGACCGCACTACTTTACCTATTGAGTCTGTCGTATGGCTATGCCCCGTGCTGATCAGGACTCGCCTTGGAAGCTGATTCTAAGACAATATTTTCGTGAAGCGATCGAGTTTTTCTTTCCCAAGATTGCTCCAATGATCGATTGGACAAAACCGATCGAGTTCCTGGATAAGGAATTTCAGCAAATTACACCCGATGCAGAGATTGGTAGACGATTGGCTGACCAACTGGTGAAGCTGCAACGAAAACGGGGAAAAGCGCTGATTCTCTTGATTCACCTTGAAGTTCAAGCAGTTCCAGAGAAAAACTTTTCCGAGCGAATGTTCATGTATGCAGTCCGCATTTTTGAGTATTTCCATCAACCTCCAATCAGTCTGGCGATTTTGTGTGATGCGAAACTCGACTGGCGACCGACTCACTATGGTTTTACAACTCTCGGTAGCTCACTTCAGTTTGAATTTACGGTGGTGAAGCTGTTGGATTATCAACACTTGTGGACTCAGTTGGAGGCGAGTCGAAATCCCTTTGCTGCCGTGGTCATGGCACACCTGAAAACGCAGGAAACAAACCGTGATGCTACCCGTCGCAAAGTTTGGAAAGTCACCTTGGTCAAGCGATTGTATGAGTTGGGATATAGTCGTTCAGATGTCCTGAATCTGTTCAAATTCACAGACTGGCTTATGATATTACCAGAGGGGCTGAAGTGGGCTTTTTGGCAGGAGTTAAAGTCTTACGAGGAAGAACAAAAGATGCCTTATATTACCAGTGTGGAAGAAATTGGCTTTGAGCGGGGAGTTCAAGAGGAGGCTCAGCGATCGCGGGAGCGAGAACAAGCCCTGATTATTCGACAAAGAACACTGATTATTCGACAATTAGCGCATCAAGTGGGCGAAATTCCCAATCCTACAATCAAGCGCATCAATGCTTTGACCCTAGACCAGCTTGAATATTTGGGTGAAGCTTTGCTGGATTTTACAACGATCTCTGATCTTGATACTTGGTTAGATAAACCTCAGTAAAGGCGATCGCCCTCAATTTACTCAAGCAAGGAATCGCCATTGAAGCGATCGCGCAAGC
>CASBQE010000249.1 GCA_949127665.1 Synechococcales cyanobacterium PMM_0083 | reverse complement strand
ATCATGACCCAGACCCAGTAAAGGCTTCTAAATCTCAATTTGAATGGCGGAAATATCGTTTTGAGTTTCAGATTCAGTCGTTTGACTATGCTGCTTGATACTTGTGTCAGTCAATCAGGCCAGTGCCTCTACCAGCGCAATCGCCGCCGCCAGCTTTGCTTGAGGAATCCGCGTGAAAATCGCGTCTCGGATCGTGCCATCGGTCTCATCTGAAGTCAGCAAGAGAGTACACGCTTCACCGAGTTGTAAAGCAGCGGCATCCAAGTCTTTGAGGGTACGGAGGCGCTCCTTCTTACCCTCCCGTGCTGACTTTGCCAACAACTCCTGGATTAGTACGCCCAACAGATCTAGGACATCATCTTGAGCAATGGCTTCCATTTCATGAGCAAAGGACAATAGAGTGGCAATGCGACGTTCAACGGGCATCCGCGCGATGGCTTGTGCTCGTACAGTGAACGCTGTGCGCGAGAGGGCTTTCAATCGGCTTGGTGGAATCCTACCAAGGTTGAGATGGCTGATTTCTAATGCACGCACTTGCCGGAGGCGGTTCAAGGCATCCACCAATGCTGGCGCACTCCAGCGAGTCGGGGAGCGTCGCAACAGGTCTAGGGGAGTTTGGCGAGTCTTCTCATTGCCGACCACCACCAACGCTTCTAGATGACTTTGCTGTTGGGTGCTGGGAATTCTTGCCAAGTAAGACCAGACTCGCTGGGCGACTCGCTCTCGCACAGTGGAGACCAGGCGCTCCAAAACAGTAACCCCTGGCAAAAGCATCTTCCGCTCCACCAATTGAGCGGTTGCCACGTCAAACAAGACGCTGGGAGCTTCTGCACCAACCCAAGCTCGACTATACAGCCAACGGATAAATTGCCAGTGTTCCGGCTGGTCACTAAATTCTCGGTAGCCATCGTGTTGCCGAATCTCTTGAGCATGATCCCAATGAGTGTTTGAACGCTCCAAGTAGCGTGGCAAGCAGGCTGGATTGCTGATTTGTAATTGGGTAGCAAGGTAAGCAATGACACCGCTTGGAACCTCAATGGGATTCGCCAGGAATGTTCCGAGAAACCGCACCGAACAGAGTTGTATCGCAAAGCCAAGCCGATGATGCTGCCCTCGACGCTTGAGCACCAGGACACGATCTGTATCACTCAAGTGAAAGTAGCGGGTCAGTTGCTCAGACGTTGGTTCACCCACGTAACATCCATAACGCTGCCGCTGCGCCTCCGTTAGAAAACTAACTGGCATCTAGCTTCTCTCGGACCCAATCGCTTGTCTGTACCGAATAGAGTATAGGCTGTTTGGTACACTAAAATTGAACCATCCAACGCAGGTTTGAAGCCTCCTTTTCTCAGAGGGTTTAATTGGTACAACAAGTGGCGCTCTATTGTCGGGTTTCGACCACGGATCAGTCCTGTGAACGACAAGAACGGGACTTGCTGGAATATGCCGCGAAAGCAAGCTACCAAGTTGTGGGGATTTGGAAGGAAACGGCGGCGGGTATGAAACAGAACCGGGTAGAACGACAAAAGGTGCTGACACTGGCACAGGCACGGAAAATTGATGCAATCTTGGTTACGGAAATAACCCGCTGGGGACGCAGCACGATTGACTTGATTCAAACTCTACAGGAGTTACACAGTTGGGGGGTATCGTTGATTGCTCAAACCGGCATTCAGTTTGATCTAAATACTTCTCAAGGTCGCCTGATTGCCAACCTGATGGCTTCTCTGGCAGAGTTTGAGCGAGACTTAGTGAGGGAACGCGTTCGCTCTGGTATTGCTGCTGCTAGAGCACGGGGACAGAAGTTAGGCAGGCAAACTGGGCAACGGGTGAAAGCAGACCGCTTGGCTCCCAAAGTCTTGCAAATGGTAGAGCAGGGTAATTCTTACCGCAAAATTGCCCAAGCATTGAATCTGAGTAAAACAACTGTCAACGACATCGTCAGACGACATCGTCAAATACATCCTGATATTCAAGTAAAACAACCAACTATGGCATCTCGAAAGCAATCAAAACCACAGACTATTTATCAACTTAAAATTACACTCAAAGAGATTCATCCGCCGATTTGGAGACGAGTTCAAGTGCGTAGTGATGTAACCTTGGCTCAACTGCACTGGGTGATTCAAATCTCGATGGGTTGGACTAATTCCCATCTCCATTCCTTCACTATGCAAGGCACTGAATACGGCGTGCCAATGCCTGAATTTGACGTTGATGGCATGACAGTTCGCGACGAGCAAACCGTGAAACTCAGCAAAGTCATTCCGGGAGAAAAGTTTAAGTTTTCCTATGTCTATGACTTTGGTGATTCCTGGGAACACGAAATCCTGATCGAAAAAGTGCTAGAGGTTGATCCAACTTTTGACTACCCCAACTGCATCACAGGCAAGCGCGCTTGTCCGCCTGAAGACTGTGGTGGTGTTTGGGGTTATCGGAACTTCTTGGAAGTCATTCAAGACCTTGACCATCCAGAGCACGAGGAGATGCTGGAATGGGTGGGGGGATTCTTTGACCCAGAAGACCCTGACCTAGAAGATGTCAACCCTCGGTTAAAGATGATTCCTCAATGACTTTACTGACTTCAATGGCTGAAAACACTGTATGACAAGCATTACAGCCTTAACGTGAGTTTCTGTTCCGTTACTACTCAAACCCCTGGATGTGCTTGAGGGTTTTCAAGCTGATTTTTACGAGGCATTCAATCAAGAACAGCAGGCTAATTGTCAGCGCTACGTTGCCCCAGTTGATTTTGTCGAATTGACCCGTGCAGAGATACAAGATGAAGTCTAGAGGGCTGCCCGCAACAGGTGGATGAGTAATCCAACAAATCGCCGCTTCCATCGTCAGCACCACAGTCCGACAGGTGCGGAAGAAGGAGACTGAGGCAATCAGGCGATTGTTGTAGGTATTTTTTAGCCACACGAGATCGGTGTGATCCGACTGGTGTACCTCTAAGCCGACGCTCTGAGTAATCGCATTGATCATTCTCAGGGTGTGCTTATCACTCGATGTCATCAAGGTCGGGGCGAGTTCTAAAGCTTGGCTGATGATGAACCAAACAGACCCAGTAATGACAATAATGCCGCCGCCGATCCACAGCAGCAGATCGCCTATGACTGGGATTTTGCCTAAGAAGCTCTCAACGGCTCCTTGATCCACACTTTTGGCAATCAAAGAAGTCATTTCAATGAAGGGCTGCACGTTCCAGGCGATCGCCGCGCCAATGCCCAACAGCAGCAGAAACAGCAATAGCCACAGGAATACGGTTGGCAGATGTTCCAGCCAGTCGCTTGGGGTGTCATCCTTTTGCTTCTGGGGCTGTTTTTGTCGGTTCATTTGTTGCCTCCGTTGGTTCCAATGCCGATTCCCTT